>JAAZBR010000288.1 GCA_012513735.1 Clostridiales bacterium
AATGAGTTCGCCATGACCAAGCTACTGGAGGCCTATGGCCCCAAGGGCGCCCTCTTTGGCAGCGACCTGCCTATCCTGCGCATGCGCATGCGCCGCATTGAGGAGAACAACACCTATATCAACCTGATCCCCCCGGGGCTGTATGGTGATCCCAGCCAGGACAGCCACCTACGGGAGGTGTCCAAGGAGGAAGGGGAGAAGCTGACCTTCTTCATGTACGAGGAACTGATGGCTTTCCTGCGCGCCGCCAAGAACGTGGGGCTCAGCAGCAAGGACCTGGAGGATGTATTCTACAACAATGCCAAGGCGCTGCTGGATGGCGCCAAGGCTTCCATCTACGGCACCAAGCAGGAGGGGCAGCATGAGTAAAATCAAAGTCGGTTACCTGCCGCTGTACATCAAGCTGTATGATGACAGCGACCCGCATTACCGCGACCGCATGGTGGCCCATATGCGTATGATGGTGGGCATGCTGGAAAGCCAGGGACTGGAGGTGGTGCTTGCCGATGTCTGCCGCGTCAGGGCGGAGTTTGAGGCGGCGGTCCGCCGGTTTAAGGAGGCCGGGGTGGTGGCGGTGATCACCCAACACCTGGCCTATTCGCCGTCGCTGGAGTCCATCGATGCGCTGATGTCCATTGAAGTGCCCCTGATCATCCTGGATACCACGCCGGATTATGACCTGCTGTCCATGGCTTCCCACAAAAGTGGCATCAGTGATAACCACGGCATCCACGGTGTGCAGGACATGTGTAACCTGCTGAAGCAGCGGGGAAAGCCCTACGAGCTGTGCGTGGGCCATGCGTTGCACAGCCCGGTGATCGTGGAGGTAGCCGCGCTGTGCCGCGCTGCTGCCGTGCGCCACGCCTTTTCCGGGGCGGTGGTAGGTTCGGTGGGTGGATCCTTTGAGGGCATGGGCGACTTCTATGTGGATCCGGAGGATTACCGGCAGAAGCTTGGCCCCACCGTGATCCATATGCGCAACGAGGACGTTGCACGCCACCTGCGGGCAGTCACGGAGGAGCAGATCGACCAGGAGATCGCGTGGGACAGCCGGCGCTTCACGGTGGAAATTACCAATCAGCAGACCTACAGGGCTGCGGTGCATTCGGGCCTGGCCGTCCGTTCCTGGGCAGAAGAGAACAATTTGACAGCCTGCACGGTCAACTTCCTGTCCCTGGATAAGATCGGCCTGCCCAAGATGCCCTTTGCCGAATGCAGCAAGATGATGGCCCGTGGCCTGGGCCACGCCGGGGAGGGCGATGTGCTGACTGCCGGCATGGTGGGCGCGCTGCGCAGCGTCTATCCCGATACCACCTTTACCGAGATGTTCTGCCCCGACTGGAAAAACGACCTGATTTTGCTCAACCACATGGGCGAGTGCAACCTGAACCTTGCCCAGTGGAAGCCGGTGCTGCGCAATGTGCCCTTCAACTACAACAGCTGCGGAGAGACGGCGGCTGCGTACCTGTGCATGCGGGGCGGTCAGGCGGTGTTTATTAACCTGGCGCCTATGGGCGAGGGATTCACTTTGATTGTGGCGCCGGTTACGATGCAAAATGTGGGGCTGGAGTTTGGCGCCTACCGTGGCGCCATCCAGGGTTGGCTCAAGCCGCCCATGCCGGTGCCGGACTTCCTCAAGGCCTTCTCCCTGGCGGGTGGCACCCACCATTCCGCTCTTGTGTATGGCGTGGATCCCCGGGAAATTGAAGCCTTTGGCCGCATGATGGGCTTTGATGTAGTGACCATTGATCATACTGATTCCAAACTCTAACGCATCGTCGCGCTGGCGCTTTTGCCCCCTGCTGCGTCGGCTGCTCAGTCGGCGTAGCGCCACTACGCCTCCCTCGTCTGCTCCTTGCAGTGAACCAAAAGCCCACACCGCTTTGGACGCATTAAAGTTTTACATCAGTAAAATAATTGCAACAGACAGGTTGACCATCGTTAGCAACGCAACAGCCGGCCGCAATCGCGGCCGGCTGTTTGTGGAACATGGATTATTATTACAGCTCCCAGGCCTCCAGGCCTTCCGTCCAGCTTCCGAAGGGGCGGGCGATGGCTTCGCTTACATAGCAGGTGCCCTTGCCCAGGCGCATGATGCTGGCCGGGCACTCCTTGGTGATAGGCCCGTAGAGCTGGATGCGGGAGATCATGCGCTGCCAGGAATCGCCGCCGGGGTTAACAAAGTTGTGCACCTCCAGGCGTTCCCGGGCGTTGACGATGTCGCGGGGGCCGATGGTGACGGCACGGGGCGGTACAGCCCATACGTCGCCCGATGCGCCCATGGGGGCGAACAGCGAGTTTTCGCAGATGGTCAGCGGAGATTCGGTGGTCAGGCGAGAACCCAGCTTGCAGAACTCCTCCAGGGTGTCGGCCTGGAACTCCGGCACGCCCGGGTCGATGAAGGCCGTGTGGCCCGGCCAGCCGGTAGCGGAATACACGATGTCGGCGCCGCCGCCACCCACTTCCTCAATCAGCTCGGAGTATACGTTGTCCGCCTTGTTTTCGTTGGTGAACACATGCCAGTGCTCCACGTCCGGGCGCAGGTCGGGGTCGATGCGGCCATAGAAGTGCTTGCGGAAGGAGTAGCCCAGGCCCGCTCCATAAGTGAGGGGCGCCACGTTGCCATCTTCATCCGCCCATTCATCCATGGCAAAGGCGTGGACATTGCGGCAGCTCACGCGGTAGCGGTTGATCATCTCGGCAATGGCCTGGTAGGCGCCCGGCCATTGGTTGGGGAAGATCATGGTGAGGGGCGTATCGTTGACATCGCTTAGGTAAATGCGGTGGAACACATCCTGTACCATGATCAGGGTGGGGTCCAGCACCACGCGCACGCTGTAGCCGTGCTCGTTGGTGTACTCCATCTCCTCCCGGGGGATGTTGCGCACACGCTCCAGCACCTCCGGATCATGCTGGGGAAGCCAAGGGGCGGGTTTGAAGCGGAATTCCTTGTTGCTCACGTTGGGACCATCCTTTCATGTTGTATATTGTAATACCTCTCTGTCAGCTCTGCCTGCGGCGGTTGAATTCATCAATGGCCACGCTGATGACCATGATGCTGCCGATCAGCACGTTCTGCAGGTTGGTATCAATGCCAAACAGGGTCAGGGCGTTGGCGATCAGCGCCATCAACAGAATGCCCAGGAAGGTGCCCAGAATGGACCCCTCCCCGCCGTTGAGGGAGACGCCGCCAATCAACAGGGCCGAGATCACACGGAACTCCACCCCCTGGCCCAGGGAGGCAGGCGCCGAGCCATAGCGGGAGATGGCCAGCACGCCGGCAAAGGCCGCGCACAGGCCGATCAGCATGTACAGCACGAAGGTAAAGCGCTTGACGTTGATGCCCGACAGCTTGGCGCTCTCCGGGTTGGAGCCGATGAAGTATGCCTGATGGAAGAAGGACACATACTTCAGCAGGAAGGCTGCAATCACGGTGACGATCAGCATGGACATCAACAGGCTGGGGATGCCCAGGAAACCCAGGAACTGGTTGTCCTGCACCAGTGCCTTGAAGTCCCGGGGGAAATTGGATAGCGTGGAGGAGTTGATGATCATCAGCCCCACGCCCTTGAAGGCCATCCAGGTGCCCATGGTGGCGATCATGGGCAGCACTTTAAGACGCACCACACAGAAGGCATTCAGCAGGCCGATCAGCACGCCGGTCACCAGGCCGGCCAGCATCGCAAGGGGAATAGCGGTGCCTGCGTTCAGCAGCAGGCCGCATACAAAGGCCGAACAACCCATGTTGGAGCCCACGGAGAAATCGGTGTTCCCGGCGATCAGCGAGATGGTCAGGAAGGCCCCGATAATCATGTCGGTGGCCATGTAGTTGCCCACGATCTGGAAGTTGCGGGCCGTCAGAAACTGGGGCGACCGGATGGACATGAATACGCCCAGCAGCAGCACCAGCAGCAGAATGACGATCTCCCTGATCTCAAATATGCGGCGGATGATACCCCGCGGGCCGCTTACAACTTGCTTTTCCATACTCTCACCCTTTCGCCTCTACTTCGATGCCGGAGGTCAGCGACATGATCCGCTGCTCCGTGATGCTCTCCAAATCCAGCTCTCCGAAGACCGATCCTTCGTACATGGCCACAATCCGGTCGGAAGCGCCGATCAGCTCGGGCATATCGGAGGAGATCATGATGACGCCCATGCCTTCCTTGGCATAGTCCCGGATCAGGCTGTGGATGGACTCTTTGGTACCCACGTCAATGCCCCGGGTGGGCTCGTCGATCAGCAGCACCTTGGGCTGCCGGCTCACCCACATGGACAGCAGCACCTTCTGCTGGTTGCCCCCCGACAACTTCATCACCTTTTTCTTGACATCAGGCGTCTTGATCTGGAAGCGTTCTTTATATTCCTCCGCCCCCTGGCGCGCCAGCTTGAACTGGGTCAATCCCCGGCGCGTGAAGCGGTCCAGGTTGGCTGCCAGGAAATTGTCGCTGATGGACTTGCGCAGAAACAGGCCACGGTTTTTGCGATCCTTGGTGATGAAGGCGATCCCCTTTGCCTTGGCATCCTGGGGGGAATGGATGTGCACCTCGTGCCCTTCCAGGAAAACGCGCCCGCTGTCCGGGCGGTGCACGCCAAAGATGGTCTGCAGTAGCTCTGTCCGGCCGGCGCCTTCCAGCCCCGCCAGCCCCAGCACCTCGCCCTTGTGCAGGGTGAGGGATACGTTTTTCACATAGCGCTTGTAGCTGATACCCTCCAGCCGCAGCAGCTCCTCGCCTACCGGGCTGGTGCCCGCGCCATACTGGTAGATCACGTCGCGGCCCACCATGTGCCGTACCAGCTCGTCCTTGGTGGTCTGCGCCACCGGCAGCGTGATGATGTAGCGCCCATCCCGCATGATGGTGGCGGAGTCGCAGATGCGGAATACCTCTTCCAGCCGGTGGGAAATGTAGATGATGGACACGCCCTGCTGGTTTAGGTTGCGCATGATCTGCATCAGCACATCGGTTTCTCTTTCCGTTAGGGCCGAGGTAGGCTCATCCAGAATCAGCACTTTGGCGTTTTTCTTGACCGCCCGCAGGATCTCCACGATCTGCTGCCGGCCCACGCTCAGCCGCCGCATCATGCGGCGCTCGTTGACATCGCTGAACCCATATTCATCCAGCAGTTGGCGGGCCGAAGCATACATCTTGCCGTAGTCGATCATGCCCAGGGCGTTGCGGGGGGCGTGGGTGGTGAAGATATTTTCACCTACGGTGGAGCTGCCAAAGATCGCCAGCTCCTGGTGCACGATGCTGATGCCCTTCTTTTCCGCATCCAGGGGGGTGCGGAAGCTGACGCGCTCCCCGTCCAGGGTGATCTGCCCGGCATCGGGCGTGTAGGCGCCGGACAGGATGTTCATCAGCGTGCTTTTGCCCGCCCCGTTTTCACCCAGCAGGGCATGGATCTCGCCCCGGCGCAGGGTAAAGCGCATATCATCCAGCGCCCGTACGCCCGGGAAATCCTTGGTCATGCCCTGAACATCCAGGATAATGTCATCCATGGTTCAACCCCTCTCCGGCTGCCCGGTCCGAGGGCCGGACAGCCGGGAATAGCCGGTACTACTTGCGGTTGGCATAGGAGAAGCCGTCAAACTTCTCCACATTGTCTGCGTTGATGATCAGGGCGCCCGTGTCCACGAAGGAGGGAGCGATCACCAGTTCGGCCGCATTGTCATCAAAGGAGAAGGCGTTCTTGGCGCCATGGCGGTAGTCATAGCAGAACTTCACGCCGTAGTACACCTCGGTGTACTGCTTGCCGGCGACGGTGGAATAGATCTCGCCGTGCTTGATGGACTCCAGGGTGGCACTGTCACGGTCGATGGAAATCACCTTCACCTGGTCGGCCAGGGAGGCTTCCTTGATGGCGGTCACGGCGCCGATGGCGGAGGTGGACTGGCCGCCGATGACCACGGTCACGCCCTCGTTGGCCAGCAGGGCCGCGCCGATTTTGGTGGCTGCCACCGCGGCGTCGGAGGTGTCATCCACCTCGGCCACGATCTTCATGTCGGGGAAGTTCTTCACTTCTTCACGGATGCCGGTCATCACAGCTTCCACGGCGCTGGAGCCTGCGCTCAGGGCGTTGGACACGATCACGCCGCCCTTGCCGCCGGTGGCTTCGGCAGCCTGCTGCATCATGATGCGGCCGTACTGCACATAGTCGGTGCCCAGGAAGCTCAGGCGCTCGGAGCCAGCCACACCGTCCACGGTCTGGTAGCATACAGGGATACCCTTGGCCTTGGCTTCCTTCACCAGCGGTTCATAGGCATCGGCGAAGTTGGCCTGCATCACGATGCCGGCGCAGTTGGGATCGTTGATGGCGGTGGAAATTACGGCCACCATAGCGTCCACGTCCAGGCCGTCGTCTCCGGTGAACTTGGCCGTCACGCCCAGCTCACGGCAGGCATCCTCCAGGCCCGCACGATGGGCCAGCCAGTACTCCAGGTTGGCTAGAGGCGCGATGTAGTAGTAGGTTTCCGGGCTGACGGCCTTCTCTTCTGCGAACACAGAAAATGCGCCGCCCAGCAACATCAGGGCAACCAGGACCAGTGCGGTAATCCTCTTCATGTTCATCTCTCCTTGGTTTTACATATTTTCACACTATACTGATTCCAAACTTTGATGCATCGTCGCGCTGGTGCTTTTGCCCCCTGCTGCGTCGGCTGCCCGGTCGGCGTAGCGCCACTACGCCTCCCTTGTCTGCTCCTTGCAGTGGAGCAAAAGCCCGTACCGCTTTGGATGCATGAAAGTTTTACGTCAGTATACCGTGCGAAGTCCGGCAGGTCAGGCTGTCTCCAGCCCGCACCAGCGCAACAGGAACAGCCCCATGGCCTTGGCGTGGTTCACGAAGTCGCGCAGGTACACAAACTCATCGGGCTGATGGGCTCCGCCCTCTAACTTGAAGTCCCGCAGGATGCCGTAGGATACGCTGAGGGGGGATCCGTACTTGTAAAACAGGAAATAATCCGACAGGCAGGAGCCGGCACTTTTGATGGGCTTCCCCTCGGCCTCGCTGGCACACTGAATCAGCAGCCTGATGGAGGGATCGCTTTCATCCGCCCGGATGTAGTCGAAGTAGCGGCTCTGGGGAATAAAGGGATCCCAGTCAATGCCCAGGGCGTCCAGTTGAGGGCCCAGGCGATCCTTGATCTGCTGCAGCTCGTCCATAATCTGTTGCTTCTCGCTGACCGTGTAGAACACAAACGTCAGCTCTCCCCGGGACGAGTTGGTGCCGCCGTCGCCACCCTGCATCAGCAGAATGCGCATGGCGCTGCGCTCCATATCCGATCCCTCGTACAGCGGGTGGGCATGGAGCTCTGCCCGGCGGCGCTTGCCGAACTCTTCCACCTCGGCCCGCAGCAGGGTCAGCCCGTCGATGATCAGGCTGGCTGAATCCTGGGGTTCCCGGGCGGTCAGCTTGCTGGCCAGTACCTGGCCGCCCACGGCGCAAGTCCAAACCTCGCGGTCGCTGTTGCCGCCGTCCAGGTTGATATACATGTCGCAGGGATACTTGACGCAGGCGGCGATGGCGCCGTTGCCGCCGCCGTATTCCTCGTCGCAGTAGGCCGAGAGCGCCACATTCTGTTTCAGGCGCAGGCCCAGATCCCGCAGGGCCTGCAGCAGAAAGACCCCCGTGGCGATGCCAAACTTGTTGTCTCCGCTGCCACGGCCATACAGTTTGCCATCCACAATGGCACCCCCCAGGGGATCATGGCGCCAGTCAGCCCGGTCGCCGATGGGCATGGTGTCGGTGTGGGCCGCTAGCATGACACAGCGCTTGCCCTCCGCACCGCGGTACAGGCCCCCCACATTGGGGCGGGTGTCCGTGCCCCGGCCGGCCAGGTGAGCAGGGTGATCGCCCATCACATCGTCTGGGTAATACACCTCGGTCTCCAGGCCCAGGTCCCGGTACCAGCCCTCAATCAACGGGGCGCAATTAGCCTCCCCGCCGCTGGAAACATGGTTGACCGACTCAATGGCCACCAATTGCTGCAGCATGCCGAACATCCGCTGCTTGTGCTGGTCGATATAGGCCATCAGGCGCTCCTCCGCCTGGGTATGTTGTTGTTCAAACGTTATTCTGTCCTGCATATACCTTTTCCTTGATGCCTTTCTTTACAAGTTACTGGGGCCTTCCTTATTCAACAGCTCCTCTGAGCGCATGGTGTGCATGGCAATGGCCTGTTGGGCGGCGTCCGGGTCCCGGGCGCGGATCGCTTCCAAAATGGCTTCGTGATCGTCACAGACATTTTGCAGCACATAGTCTGCCTTGTGGATGCGCTTGGCGCAGGCTGCGCTGATGGCCTCCAGGTTGATGACTGCAGCCTTCAGCACCTCGTTTTTGGATGCCAGCGCAATCTGCACATGAAACTGGGCATCATGGGTGCGCAGCGCGGCTAGCGAGTTGAGGTCATAGGCCTGGGACACTGCCTTCATACGCTGCAGCGTGCGCTCCAGGGTGCGCAAATCCTCCTCCGTGCGGTGCAGGGCGGCCAACCGGCAGGTGCCGGTTTCGATGTATAGACGGGCGTCATAGATGGTGCGTACGTCAAAATCGCCAAAATCGATCAAATTGACCATGGGCTGCATAAAGGTGCCCAGGTCGACCCCCTTGACAAAGGTGCCCCGCCCCTGCTGGATGGAGATCACATCCATCATGGCCAGCTTCTTTAACCCCTCGCGCACGGTGACTCGGCTGACGCCGTATACGTCGCAAAGCTCCGCCTCGGTAGGCAACCTATCGCCGGGCGCCCACACCCCGTTGACGAGTTTGGACAGGATATCGTCAGCGACGATATCGCTTTTGAGCTTTACATTCATGCCGGTTCCTTCGTTGCTGTTGGTTTCAATCACACATGCTCCGTTTGGCTACACCCACGCGCTGTCTCATTCGGTCAGCGCAGGCGATGACCGGGCCTTGTTGTTGCAGTGTAGCGGCGCCATCGCCATCCCACGCCCATTGGTGCGCATGCGCTCTGTTCACAAAAAACACAGGGTTCGTACCTTGAAATATCGCTTATTTGCGGATATGATAACATCATCTTATGTTTTCGTCAATACAGTTTTTCCGCGATATGAAATGATCAGGAGGGGTGATACATGAGGATTGAGCTGGTCAGCAAGGACAAGAAGAAATACCTGGACCTCCTGCTGATAGCCGATGAGCAGGAGGACATGATTGACCGCTATTTGGATAAGGGAGATCTGTATGTGCTGCAGGACGGGGGTGTCAAGGGCGTCTGTGTGGTGACAGACGAGGGAGAAGGCGTTTATGAGATCAAAAACATCGCCACCCATCCCGATGCCCGGGGCAAGGGCTACGGCCGCAGGCTGATTGACTTTGTGGTGGACACCTATCAAGACAGGGGACATACACTGCTGGTGGGCACGGGGGAAAGCCCGCTGACCGTCCCCTTCTACGAGCGCTGCGGCTTTGTGCTCTCCCACCGCATCAAGGATTTCTTTCTGGATAACTACGACCACCCCATTTTTGAGTGCGGTGTGCAGCTCAAAGATATGGTGTACCTGAAACGGCCGCTAAGCGGGCAAGCCAAGAAGGAAAGCTGAAGAAGGGGTGACTGGCCTGCCTGCCCGTGCCGAATGCCCAAGGATTTGT
>JAAZBR010000289.1 GCA_012513735.1 Clostridiales bacterium
CAGAGGCATGGTACATTGGACACAGGTTAGCACTCGACCGTCGAGAGTGCTAACGCTAAGAGAGAACGCAAGCGAGGAGGGAGCCCGTGAAGCTGGACGAGCGCAAGAAGCGCATCCTGCAAGCCATCGTGGAGGATTATATCCTGACGGCGGCGCCGGTGGGCTCCCGCGCGATACAGGACAAGTACCCGTTCGGCCTGTCCAGTGCCACTATCCGCAATGAGATGAGTGACCTGGAGGACATGGGCTACCTGATGCAGCCCCATGTATCTGCCGGCCGGGTACCGGTGGCCAAGGCCTACCGCCTGTATGTGGATGATCTGGCAGATTGCCAGGGCGAGGACTGCCCCCAGGCGGAAGCCCTGCGCCAGCACATCATCAGCCGGGTACACCAGCTTGGCGATGTGGTGGCCAGCACCGCAGAGGCGCTGAGCGAACTGACCAACTACGCCTCGGTGGTGATGATGCCCAAGCAGGAGGAACTGCGCATCACCAGCCTGCAACTGATCCCCATCTCCCGCGCCTCGGCGCTGCTGGTGGTGGTGACGGACGGTGGCATTATGCGCGATTCCTTCGTCCATGTGGCGGACGGCCTGGACAACGATGCCCTGTATGCCATCAGCCGCATGCTGAGCGAACGGCTGCGCAACCGCACACTGGGCGAAGCCCAGGAGCTGATGCGGGCCTATGCCCTGCATGCGCCCTGGGACCCGGCGGTGCTGTCGGGTATTGCAGAGCTGGCTGCTCAGCTTGAGCGCCAGTCCAGCAGCGACAGCCTGAAGGTATCCGGCGCCCATCACATGCTCAAATATCCCGAGTACAGCGATGTGGCCAAGGCACGGGAAGTGCTGGCCGCCCTCAATGAGACGGACAGCCTGCTGAGCCTGCTGAAGGAAGACGCCGGCAGCGACCTGATGGTGCGCATCGGCCCGGAAACAGGCATCCCCACGATGGAAGAATTGTCCATCGTCACGGCCTCCTATCAGGTAGGCCGCAGGCACAGGGGGGCGATTGGCATCATCGGCCCCACCCGCATGCCCTACCCTCAACTGCTGGTAACCTTGCGCGTGGCGGGCAGCACGCTGAGTCAGATGCTATCCACCCCCGCTTAACCATCAACCGGAGGACACATGAAGCACACCAAGAAAGAAATCCCGACCAACGACATCCCCGTTGAAGCCGCGGAAGCTTCAACCCCCGAAGCGCCCCAGGCGGAGATTCCCGCCGAAGAAGATCTGCAGGCCAGTCTGGCCGAGGCAGAGCGCCAGCGGGACGAGTACCTGACCATGGCCCAGCGGGTACAGGCGGATTTTGACAATTTCCGCCGGCGCAACGCCAGCGTGCGGGCCGAAGCCTATGAGGACGGCGCCGCCAGCTTTATCAAGACGTTGTTGCCCGTCTGCGACAACCTGGAGCGGGCGCTCGCCGCAGACAGCGCCGACCAGGCGCTGAAGGAAGGCGTACAGCTTGTGCAAAAGCAACTGCTGGATGTGCTGGCAAAGCGCGGCGTTACGGTGATCGACCGGCCCGGTCAGCCCTTTGACCCCAAGCTGGAAGACGCCGTTGTACAGGGCACGCCCGAGGAGGGCGAACCCGGCACCGTGGCCCAGGTGCTTCAAAAGGGCTATCAAATGGGGGATCACGTGCTGCGCCACGCGATGGTCAAGGTCATCGTCGGCTAAGCCGTTCCACAATACATAACAATTACCAACATAAAGTTGTAGAGAGGAAAACACTATGGGAAAGATTATCGGAATTGACCTGGGAACCACTAATAGCTGTGTCGCCGTGATGGAAGGCGGCGAGCCCCTTGTTATCCCTAATGCCGAAGGCGGGCGCACCACGCCCTCCGTCGTAGCCTTCGCCAAGGACGGCGAACGCCTGGTCGGCCAGATCGCCAAGCGCCAGGCCATCACCAACCCGGATCGCACCATCTCCAGCATCAAGCGCAAGATGGGCAGCGACTATAAGATCAACATCGACGGCAAAGCCTACACCCCGCAGGACATCAGCGCGATGATCCTGCAGAAGATGAAGCAGGAGGCCGAGAGTTACCTGGGCGAAACCGTGAGCCAGGCCGTCATCACCGTGCCTGCCTACTTCTCCGATGCTCAGCGCCAGGCCACCAAGGATGCCGGCCGCATCGCGGGGCTGGAAGTGCTGCGCATCATCAACGAGCCCACGGCGGCTTCCCTGGCCTATGGCCTGGACAAGGAGCACAGCCACAAGATCCTGGTGTACGACCTGGGCGGCGGCACCTTCGACGTCAGCCTGCTGGAGATCGGCGACGGCGTGTTCGAAGTGCTGGCCACCAACGGCAACAACCGCTTGGGCGGCGACGACTTTGACCAGCGTATCATGGAGCACATCGTCACGAACTTCAAGCGCGATACGGGCATCGACCTCTTCAAGGACAAAATGGCTCTCCAGAGGTTGAAGGAGGCTGCTGAAAAGGC
>JAAZBR010000290.1 GCA_012513735.1 Clostridiales bacterium
GCATATTTGATGCTTGAATTATAGCATAGGCATGACACAAAGGAAAATTGTCCCCGCAATTTCGCATACCCGGACGGTACAGGCAGGAGTGCGGCGGTTTTTTGTGGTATACTATCTATACAGACAATTTCATCAGAGAGGAGCCCTGAACGATGAAGACGACGATCACTGCCAAGGGGATGGTTGTCACCCCCGCCATCAGCAACCGTGTGATGAAGAAGACCCAGACCATGAGCCGCTATCTGCGGCCGGAGACAGAGATGTTTATCCGCCTCCGCCGCGAGCGCGACGAGCGCATTGTAGAAATCACCGTCCCTATGCGGGATGTCACCCTGCGCGCCGAGGCCTCCAGCCCGGACAATCTGTTTATGTCTATCGATCGGGCGCTGGCCAAGCTGGAAAGGCAGATTCTGCGCCACCGCACCAAGCTGGACAAGCGCCTGCGTGAGGACATCAGTGTAGAAGAAGAGCCCGAGTTCATTGAAGATGTTCCCATGGAAGAGCGCAAGGTACGCCAGGTGGTCCGCGAGAAGACCTACACCCTGCGCCCCATGAGCCGCGAGGACGCGATCATGCAGATGGACATGCTGGGTCATAACTTTTTTGTATACATAGATCTGGACAGCGATCAGACCCATGTGCTCTACCTGCGCCGGGACGGCGACCTGGGCCTGCTGGTGCCCGAGACCTAACCGGTCACAAACCTGCAAAAAAGGGCTGCTGTGTTTTCCGCGCGGCAGCCCTTTGCCTTGGCTATTGCATTCTGCTTTGTTGTGATGTCAGCCACCGGGCAGCGAAGGTACGCAGTGCTGTTGCTTCATTTGGCATCCGCCCATCCAGCACCTGGTTAAGCAGCGCCTGTAGGCCTTGGCTGACCAATGGCCCCTCCGGATAGCCCATATCCAGCAAATCCTGGCCATTCAGCTTCAAGTCACGCACCTGCAGGCAGGCGCCATCTGCCACTAGTTTGCGCGCCTGCTCCAGCACCGCATCCATCTGCTTCGCTTGATCATGCATGTGGGGTGCATGGGCCAACAGATCGGCCTTCTGCAGCAGCACAAGCTCCTGAAAGGCTTCGGGTCCCAGGCGGCTCAGCCACCGGGCCACTGTGGCCGGCCTGATGCGATCGTCGTGATGGGTCACCAACAGCACCACCCTGTCGGTCAGTCTGCGGGGCTGCCGAAGACCGGTCAGGCAGTCCCTGGCTATGTCCGCGCTGATGGTGGGATGGCCACGGAAACGGGTGCGGCCGTCCGCATCCGCTGTTAAGGACAGGGGTTTGCCGCTGTCATGCAGCAGCGCTGCCCACCTGAGGGCAAGCTGGGCAGGCGAATGAGCCACCACCCGCAGGCTGTGCTCCCACACATCCAGGACATGGTTTATAGTGCGTTGAGGGCAGTGCAGCATAGGCTGCAAGGGGGGGAGGGCGGCGACCAGAATGCGCGGATAGCAGCGCAGAGTCTGCGCTGCATGGCTGCCCACCAGCAGCAGGTTCAGCTCTTTGGCGATGCGCTCCCGACTGATGCGCTGGATGCCCGGAAGCTCTTTCAGCATGCCGTCATAGGTATCCGCATCAATATGGAAGCCTAGCGTGGCCGCAAACCGCAGGGCGCGCAAAATGCGCAGCGCATCCTCACGGAAGCGGGTTGCCGGATCGCCCACAGCCGTTATTCGCTTCTGCCTGCAGGCCTCCATGCCGCCAAAGGGATCCACCAGCCCCTCTTCAGGGCTCCAGGCCATGGCATTCA
>JAAZBR010000004.1 GCA_012513735.1 Clostridiales bacterium
CGATCACATAACCGTTGAACAGCCCGCACAGGACAGAGATCAGAAGAATCAAAAACAACGCAAGGATAGGGCTCATGCCCTGGGTGCCGATGAAGGTGGCACACAGCACGGTGCACAGACTGCACAGAGCGCCAATGGACAGGTCCATGCCGCCGCTGATCATGGAAGCCGCCATGCCCAGGGTCAGCAGGCCCAGGGGCACCATCTGCGCAAACAGATTCATGATGTTGGTCAGCGAGAAGAAACTGGTGCTCAAAAAGGAAAACAACACCATGAGCACGATAAAAATCCCGATCATGACCACTTCGTTCTTGTGCCGCATATTATTTAGCCGCATCTGACGCTCCCTCCTTGGCGACCCGCCGTCCGACGCCGCCCCTGTTCAACGCGCCTGAAATAACGGCCAGAATGATGATGATTCCGGTCACCAGCTCCTGCCAGTAGACAGGCACCTTGGCCAGCACCAGCGCGTTGTCCACCATGCCCAGCAGCAGCACCCCCAGGAATGTGCCCAGCACCGACGCGATGCCGCCGGAAAACTGGGTGCCGCCGATAACGCAGGCAGCAATCAGCTGCATTTCATATCCCGTGCCGTTGGATGGCTGCGCGATTTTCAGCTTGGATGCCGCAATGGCGGCAGCCAGTCCGGCCAGCGCGCCCGAATAGGCAAAGGAAAGCAGGTAAGCCTTGGTCTGGCTGATGCCCAGGCGCTGGGCGGCCATCTTGTTGCCGCCAACGCATAGGATGTCCCGCCCCCACCTCGTGCCATACAAAAGGAGAGCGGTCAGCACGACGACCAAAATCCAGATGTGCACGGCCAGCGGATATCCCAGAATGCGGATGTTGGCAAACTTGCCGAAGGGGCCTCCCAGGCCGTCCACCCAGTTGCCGCTGGTGATCAGGTTCAGCACCCCACGCATGATGCTCAGGGTGCCCAGCGTCACAACAATGGCGGGTATGTTCAGCTTGGCGATCAGGATACCGTTGAACAGCCCCAAGACCATGCCTGTGAGCATGCCCAGCAAGATGGCCGGCACCACCTGCTGCCCGTTGGTCGCCTTGGCGAACAGGGCCACCACCATGCCCGCCACCGCATACTGGGCGCCAACGGACACATCGATGTTGCCGGTGACGATGACCACCATCATGCCCATGGCCATGACGCCCAAGGTGGCGTTGTTGTTGAGGATGTTAATAATATTCAGACGCCTGATAAATGCCGGCGTAATGCTGGTTGCAACGACTGCAATCACCGCCAGGACGGCCAGCAGGATGAGCTCCCTTGACTTGGTTTTCAAGAAACTGCGCAAAGCGTTCTCCTTTCAGCCCATCAGGCCTTTGGCCAGGATGGCTTCCTGCGTGGCCTCAGCAGCTTGCACCTCGGCCACCAGGCTGCCCCGCCGCATCACCAGAATGCGGTCGGAGAGGGCGATGACTTCGGGCAGATCAGAAGATATCAGAATCACGCACACGCCCTGGCTGGCAAGCTGACGCAGCAGGCGGTGAATCTCCAGCTTGGCCCCCACATCCACGCCGCTGGTAGGCTCATCAACGATCAGCACCTTGGGGTCGGCATAGAGCCATCGGGCGATGAGCGCCTTTTGCTGATTGCCGCCCGACAGGTTTTCCACGTTGATGGTCGGATCGTTGGGACGTATGCTGATCTTGTCGATGTAGTCACTGGTGGCGCTAATCTCCAGCGAGCGGTTAAGCAAGCCGTTTTTAAGCACCTTCTGCAGAGCAACGACGCTGATGTTCTTATACATGGGGTTGCCCTGAAAAAGCCCCTGGGCCCTGCGGTCCTCCGGTAGATAGCAGATGCCCCGTTCAATGGCCTCGCTGGCGGATCGGGGGGTAACGCTCTGCCCATGGATCAATACATCGCCCGCCTGAGCTTTGTTCATGCCGAATACCGTCTGTGCCCATTCGCTGCGACCTGCGCCCACCAACCCGGTCAACCCCACAATCTCCCCTGCCCGTACAGAAAAACTGATGTCTCTGAACCAGGGCTCACAGGTAAAGCCGCGGGATTCAAACAGCACCGTATCGGGCTCGATATGCTGGGAATGCATGGGCAGAAAACGCAGCTCCCGGCCTACCATCAGGCTGACCAGCTTCTGTTCATCAAAGGCGGATGCCTGGTCGCAGGCTACCAGCAGGCCATCCCGTAGCACCGAGATGCGGTCAGCCACGCGGAACACCTCGTCCAGTTTGTGGGAGATGTAGATAATGCCCACTCCCTGGGAACGCAGCTTCTCAATGATCTGATACAGCATTTGCACTTCGGAGCTGGAAAGGGCGGCGGTCGGCTCATCCATCACGATGACCCGGGAATGGAAGGTGATGGCGCGGGCGATAGCCACCAGCTGTCGCTTACCCAGACTGATGTCTGAAAGCCGCTGCCTCAAGTCCATCTGGATGCCCATCAGGTCCAGGGCCTCCTGCGCGGTCTTGCGCATCTTGCGGAAATCCACCACCGCATCCTGATACATGCCCTTGCAGATGTTTTCAGCCACAGACAGGTTGGGAAACAGGCTGATCTCCTGATAGATAACGCTGATGCCCAACTCAATGGATTTCCTGGGCGTCAGCTTCTGTACCTCATTGCCATCAAAGAAAATTTGGATCCCGTCGTCTGGGGTAACCACCCCCGCAATGATTTTGATCAGCGTGCTCTTCCCTGCACCATTTTCCCCCACCAGCGCATGCACCTCGCCTGCATGCAACTGAAAGCAGACGTCCGACAGCACGCAGGTGCCGGAATACGTCTTGCTGGCGTGGCGGACTTCCAAGATTGGCGATGTACTCATGCGATTCCCCTTACCATATTGGATAGCCACCGTCCACGGAATACACCGCACCGGTGACATAGCTGCTGTCGGAGGAGGCGAGGAAAAGCGCCACCGCCCCCAGCTCGTGTGGTTCGCCCCATCTGTTCAGGGGGATATTGACCGCCGACGCTTCATAGAAGCCGGGGTTCTCGTCCATAAACCGCCTGTTGATGTCCGTCAGAAACAACCCGGTGGCAATGGCGTTCACACGGATGTTGTACTTTGCCCATTCAGCAGCAGCACATTTTGTCAGGCACTCAATGGCCGCCTTGGAGCAGTCATAGGCTCCGGTACGCACCCCCTGCAGGGCGATCTTGGCTGCCAGCGAACCTAAGTTGATGATGTTGCCCTGTCCCTGTCGGATCATTTGCTTGCCGAAGTGCTTCATGCACAGGAAGGTGCCCGTCACGTTGGTGTCCATGATGCTGTTCCACTCCTGGAGGGAAGCGTCCTCCAGCGGTGTACTCCCCCGGCCGAGCGCGGCATTGTTGAATAGCACATCCACCCTGCCGCTGGTGTCCACAATATACTGGCATACATGGGCAACGCTTTCCTCCTGGGTGACGTTCAGCTCAGCATACCGGCAGATTGCGCCGGTTCTGCCTGCTATTTCCTGTACGGCCTGCTCCATGGCCTGTACGTTGCGGGAGGCAATCCATACTTCGGCCCCCGCCTCTGCACAGGTTTCGGCAAAAACCCGGCCCAGCCCCTGGTGGCCCCCCGTTATAACGACCACTTTGCCCTGCAGCTTCTTTTCCATACTGCCCTCCCTGTCAGATCAACGCTGGATGCACGGGTAGGCCGGTCTCAGCGGATTGCATCGCAGCAAGCAGCGCAAGCGTCATATTGATTGCCCAAACCCGGCAGCCAACTCATTGGCCTTTTCAAGGTTCAGGTCACAAATAGCCTTTGGTTCCATGCCCAAGATACCCGCATGGGCCTCTCCCCAGAGACCTGCACCGACGATCACCATTTTTATCCTGCCCTGGCTCAAGTGCCTGAACCTCCTGCTGGAAATGCGTATCCTATGTGCTTTTGATTACAATCAAGTACATTGATTCGTCTGCTCAAATGCTGAGCTATGCTTCCAATCAATGATCTATGCAATCAAATCATGATTCCTGCAATCAAAATAGCATGTTGACAAACAATTGTCAACATGCTTTTACACTGATTCCGGCCTGAATCCCCGCTACTTCTGTTCTTCGTCCCGGCTGGGCAGAATGCACATGGCTTGCTCTTCCTCCAGGATCTTTATAAATTCCTCCCCCGTGATGGTTTCTTTTTCGTACAGGGCTTGGCCAGGGCGTGGAGCACAGGCTCCTTTTCCTTGAGGATTTCGCGCGCCTTGTCGTGCTGGCGTCCCACCAGGGCCACCGTCATGGCGTCGATTTTGGAGGATGTTTCGTCGGAGCAGGTTGCGGCTCAGGAACTGCTCCACCAGAATGAACAAGCCGATGGGCACCACCCACGATAACAGGAAGTTGTCGTGTGATCAGAACACAATGGATATTTTTCGGTCGACGTAGCGCATGATGATACGCTCCACCTTGCCTGCCTTGACCTCAAAGGTCAACAGGCGAGTGCTGGCCGTTTCATCAAAAACGCTGGCTACATAGCGCAGTGTGCCGGTGGTGGGGTCATCGGCGGAGGCAGTATAATTGGCATACCCATCCTTGATGTCATAGTAGATGCCCCGGTCACCCCGGTCATTGGGGGGCTGACCCATGTCGCGGAACAGCGCCGTCACATCCGCCATGTCCATGCCCACCTTTGCCCCCCGGGGCCCCTTCATGTTGGGGTCGGTGGTGTCAATATGATACAGGGTGTTACCGATATCCAGCATCACAAAGCGTGCCTCGCCCCACTGGTAGCGGGCGCTGGTGCTGACGCCGGCTACCGCATCATCGGTGATTTCAGTGACAAGCTGCGGCTGGCCGTGGATTTCGTAAAACTTGTCGCTGACCGTCTTCATCAGCGGGATACCGGCAAAATCATCCTTGCCGTTGAAATACTTGATAATGGGGCCGTTGTTGATGGTAAACTCGCGCCTGAACTCGTTGGACACCTTGCCATACCCGTTGACGGCTATGGCCCGCAGCACAACCTTCCGCCCAGCGGGCAGCCGGATGGGTTCGCCCACGTAGCGGGGGGAATCAGTAGTAGGTTGGGTACCGTCAATGGTGAAGTACAGGGTGTGCTCCTTCATCTTGTCCTTTTTGTCCGTCTCCATGTCCCGCAGGCGGACGGAACGGGCACCCTTATACTCTCCGGGGGCCAGGTTGCAGTTTGGCGCCGGCGGCTGAGGCAGCGTGACGATGTACTTGACGCTCATCTCATCCGAGATCAAGGCACTTGACACACATACGGCACGGAAGCTGTGGGTACCCTCCCCCAGCGTGATGGGCCCCGTATACAGGGTGCCTTGCTCGGGCAGCGGGGCATCGCCCGTTGTATAGTAGATGTCATAACCCTGGGGCGACACGAAGGATACATCCTGTTTGATCAACTGGCGACCGCCGGGCACCGTGGCCGTGGGCGGCAGCGGCACCAAGGTGCTGCGCTGGCTCATAAAGCTGTCATCCCCGGTGGCCTCAAAGGCCTTGGTCATCAGGGCGGTGGCCTCGTTCAGGCGTTCCTGCTGCAACATCAGACGGATGACGTGGCGGTAGCCCAGGGACTTGTCCGGCTGCAGCGTGGTATAGATACGGGTATAGACCTGCTCTGCCCGCTGGGGCTGTCCGGCAGCCTCGTAGGCCTCTGCCAACAGCATCAGCTTGTCCACCAGATCCTCCCGCTCGGGCTCCAGCGACAGCGCATGCTCGTAGGTGGTGATGGAGCGGGCCACATAACCCTGGTCCAACAACTCGGTGCCCAGCTGCCAATAGGCATCCGCACTGGCCTCCCGGCCCATGCGGGCCATGATCAGTTGACCGTTGGGGGTCACCATCAGGTAGATGTAGGAGCCAATGGCCAGCAGAATGACCGCGATCAACGCAAACAAACCCACCATGGCCCAGTTGACCATGTGCCTGCGCACACGCACCTGGCCCTTCTTGCTGCGGCGGATGCGCCGCTTGCGGCGCCGGGGCTGCTGGCGGGCTTTCTTTTTCACGCCGGGCCGCCGCTCGGGCGCCCAGTAGTCGCTGTCGTCATACACCGGCACGGCATCACCCTTGATCAGTGGCAGCGCCTCCTGGGCCATATACTGACCGCAGTAGGGACAGACACGGCTGGCCGTATTCGATTCACGCCGGCAATTGGAACAAATCACGGACGCCGCTCCTCCTGCAGGCCAAAGAGAGCCTCATACTCCGGATCATCATAAAACTCGCGCTCAGGCGGATCACCGCCCAATTGCTCAATGGCATTGCGCAGCTCAATATAGTCCAGATAGCGCAGCTTCTCCTCCTGGGCAGCCTCCATCAGCACAGGCAGTGCTCTGTCATCCCCCAGGCGCCCCAGGTAAGCAGCCAATTGAGCTCGGCGCTGAGGCAGCTTTTGAAACAGCTCGATCAGCGTCTGATAGGTGCGCTCCTCCCCCGGATAACGGCTGAGCAGGGACAAAATCGCCTCCTTGCCCGCATCGCTGGCGCCCTCCAGCCCTTCCAGCAGACCAGGGAGCGCGTCGACGCCCATCTGCTCCAGGCTGTCCAGGGCATTGTCGCACAGCTCATCCAGCCATTCGCGGTGCTGCTGCCAAGCAATGTAGCGCGCCATGGGCAGCCGGCTGTCCATCTCGCGCAGCAGCGTGATCGCCAGCATGCGCTGCTCATTGCTGACGCCATCATGGTCCAGCAACGCATCCAGTACAGGCTCGGCGGCCTTCCCCAGGTCACTGATACGATTGAGCAGCATATCGGGCACGCTGATGTGCGCCTTGATGTACTCTCCCATCCAGTCAATCAGCAGGTCTGCGCTGTCCCACTGCTCAAAGTATTCGCCGGGCCTGCATCCGTCCAGCCAGTCGGCCGGCGTCTCCAAAAAGGCTTCATAGACGGCGGGCATCTGCTGCTCCAGCTCGTCCACATCCTGCTGATCCTCGGGCAGCGCTTCCATCCAAGCCTTGATATAATCCGCAAACCGGCGGTCAAAATCCGGACAATTCATTTGGCATCCTCAAAGTCAGCGCCCTGCAGCAGGCTACGGATGTGGGCCGGGGTGAAACTGTACGCCGACCGGCAGAAATGACAGGTCATCACCGTGTCCTCGCCGGAGGAAGCCAGTTCCTCCAGGTCGGCCCGGGGCAGGGCCAGCAGCGCACGCTCCATACGGGCGGCGCAGTTGCAGTGAAGGCGCAACGGATATTCCCCCACGATCACAGGCTCAAGCCCCTCAAACCATGCATCGGCCAACTGCCTGAGAGAGCGGTCGTAAATCTCCCGGCTGATGTTGCTGAAGAAGGGCTCGCGGATCTCCAACTGCTCTATCACCTGATTGGTGCAGCCCGGCATCGCCTGAATCAAAATACCTCCCGCCGACAGGACCGTGCCCGCCTGGTTGAGGCAGCCCAGGGCCACCAAGGACGGCGTCTGCTCAGAGGTGGTAAAGTAGCGGGCAAAGTCCTCCCCCAGTTCGCCTGACCGCATGTCGCTGATGCCGATGGAGGGCTCCCCCTTGCCCAGGTCCTTGACCACGCTAAGCTGGCCCTTGCCCACAAAGGCGGCCACATCCTGCCGGCCATCTGCTCTAAGGGGCAGCTCTGCCTGGGGATTGGCCACAGCGATTTTCAGGTCACCGCCGCTGGCGACCACAGTGATGCGCCCGCCCACGCCATCCCCTGCCGCCGTGGCGGTAAGGCTGCCCTGGGGCAGGTCCATCAGACAGCTCAGCATAGCGCCGGCCGACAGCATGCGGCCCATGGCCGTAGTAGCCACGTCACTGGCCTGGTGAATATCCGCCGCCTGTTGTGTCAGGCGAGTGGCGCGGCACATCAGCACACGGGCCTGGCCCCCCATCAGGGTCATGCGCAGCAGGTGATCGTTTTCGGGATACACAAGATTGGTACGGGGTTCCTTCGTCTGTGGTTGCACGGTTCAATTCCTTCCTCAGTGGGGCTTCAGCGCGACGACATGCATCCGCTGGTCCTTTTCATCAGGCGGGCGCAGGGTGCGCTCGCCGTAGGCATGTATCTGTGAAAATCCGGCTTCAGCCAGGGCAGCCTCCAGTTGCTGCCTGGTCCAGGCCTGTTGTAGTTGCTCCTCGGTCAGCAGGCGGTAGCGACCATCGGGCTCCAGCGCATACAGGTGAAGGCGCATGGCCACCTGCTGCGCCTGTTCATCCCATTGGTTGTGCCAGATATAGTGCACAGGGCCCTCCAGATGGCTGAGGGTGTTGTTTCCCAGCAGATGCTTCAACTTGTAGGAGGTGCTGACATCAAAAGCCAGCACACCGCCGGACCTGAGCGCCGCGTAGGACGCCCGGGCAAAGCGCGCCAGCATGGAAGATGAGGTAAGGTAGTTGATGCCGTCACAGGTGCACAGGATGGCATCCTGCTGCGTATGCAGCTGCAAACGCTGCATATCCTGGCAGATCAGGGGCACCTGATGCCCTGCGGCCCGCAGCTTGTCTGCCGCAATGCTCAGCATCTCCTGGGACAGGTCCACCCCCGTCATGCGGAAATACCGGGTCAGGTGCACCGTCAGGCTGCCTGTTCCGCAGGCGCATTCGGTGACCCGGCTCCCTGCATCCACCCCCGCCTGTCTGAGCAGGCGCAGGTAGTGGTCTGCCCAAGCTTTATAATCCACCGACTCCATGAGCAGGTCATAGACCTGGGCGAACTCCTGATACATCAGCCTTGGGGCTCCTCTTCTTCCTCTTCCAACTCCTCCTGAGGCGCCAGCCCCCGGTCCACCTGCGCACCCTCGATACGGGGGTTGATAAAGCGGTCAAAGGCAGCGTTGCTGAAAGAGGCATATACAAACCGGGCCAGGGCGTTGCCGATCAGCAGGTAATAACCCGCCAGCCCCATCAGCGCATAGAGGGCATAGCCCGGCAGCAGATAGGCAAGGCACGCGGCCAGCAGCGTGGGCACCAGCATGACCAGCCGAACGCCCACCGTATGGGGCAGACGGCCCAACGCCAGCAGCAGCGCATTGCGCAGCAGGGCGCCAAAGGACAAATGATAGCCCACCATCAGCGGATACATAAAGGTAACAGCCAGCATCCACAGGATGCCCACCAACAGCGTGATCATCTGCAGGGGGACGAACAGCATGTTCCGGGCGCCCAACTGGCCGTAGACCTGCCAGCCCAAAAAGACCATCACAGGCACCAACCCGGTGATGATGGCCACCCCCAGTCCCTGCTTCCAGTTTTCCTTCACACCCTCCTTGAAGTCGGCCCATAGAAAAGCGTGTTCATCCCGCGCCCAGTTGCGGGTGACATGGGCCATGCCTGCCTGCAGAGGGCCGGTCAGTGCAATGCAGGGCGCCAGATACAGCAACGTACGCAACATGAGGGCGCTGAAAAATGCCTGGCGGTTCTCCACCAGCATCAGCTGATCTGCCGTAGCCGCCGCGCTATCCGCGCTGACGGCGGTAGCAACCTCCGCAAAGGCGTACACCCCATTGACCAGCAGGCTGATCACATACAGGGCGGGCAGCCAGGCCAGCGCGGTGATCAGGTTGAGCTGTACAAGACCGGAAAAGCGGACGCGCAGCATCTCCCAAAACAACTGCCACCGAGTGCGGGGTAAGTCTTCCTTGCGGTAATCTCCCTTACCCGCCTTGCCGTAGTAGTAGTTGTTCATAAACTTGCCAAACACCGCATCGCCTCCACATCACAGTCATCTGTCCTCATTATATCATGAACCCAAACCAGGTGATACCGCTGCACGCATCCGCCTCATCCGTTGAATGGAAACGAATTGTAAACAATGAACATCTGTTTACAAATGAGGACATAAAGGGCGGTTTTTCCCGCTGATTCTGTGATAGCCTGAACCCGGAAGAACAACCGATGGAGGTTTCCATGAAAAAACAAATGCTCTTTTTGCTTTGTCTGCTGCTGGTGGCCAGCCTGCTGCCTCCGGATGCTGCCGCCGGCAGCCCGCTGCCCGACTCCCTTTTCGGCACCGCGCTGATGGATATGAAACAACGCGTCTACTCCATAGCCGTGCTGAAGGACGCCGCCTATATCCGCACCGATCAGGCCTTCTACCGCTGGCAGGAGGGTGAGTCGCACGCCCGGAAGCTGGCGGATGCCGCCCCGGCAACCAATGACCCCAAAGCCGAACAGCCTGCCGCAGATATCCTGCTGGCCTGGGAAGGTCGGCTGATCGGCCTGAACAGCGGTCGGGGCACCGTGTATGCCCTAAGGTTTGAGGGCGACAATGTTACCTACGATGAGGTGCTTCAGCTCGACTGGTCGCCCTTCCTGCAGGGGGACGAACCAGATCTGTACTATGCAACGCCTGACTGGGCCGTGATACTGCGAAACCGCCTGTTCTGCCGCTTCCAGGGAACGGACAGCGGCAAGGAGCTATACAGCTTTGACCTGACGACCGGGCAGGGCACTGACTATGGTACCCGCAACCTGTGCAAGCTTATCCCCTATCAGGACGATCGTCTGCTGGCCCTCTCCTTTGATCCCTCCCAGATGGACCCCAACACCGGGGTATTTCTGCCGGCGCAGCTAACGGTATTTGAACCGGCTGCCAATGTTGTCCAGTCCCTGCAGATGCCGCTACCTGTCTTGCCAGAGGGAGCCTGGCCTACCAGCCACAACCTGTACTGGGATGCGGTCAGCGATCAGGTGTATGTGCTGAGCGATGGGCAGTTGCTGCGCCTGCAACAGCAGGGAGCGCCTACGCTCTGCGCCCGCCTGCCGGTGGGGGATTGGTGGGGCGGTAACCTGAAAACCCCTGCCATCGTGCCCTGGCGGGACGACCTGCTGCTGATCGCCACCGAAAGCAATGTCTTTATACGCAGCATGGATGAAAGCAAACTGCCCCCTGTCACCACATTGACGGGCAACACCCCTCTGCATGACACCAACACCCTGTCCCGTGCCCTGCAGCAGGTGGGGAACATCCAGTATCAGGCAAGCCTGGACGGCCGCATGGACGCTCAGGCTATCATCACTAAAATGCTGACGGGTGATCTGTCGCTTGATTTGCTGGTGCTGGACAGCGCTGAAAGCGATGTGCAGCGGCTGGCTGCCAAGGGCTACCTGATGGACCTGAGCCAGGATCCCGTGCTGGCAGCCATGGCAAAGGACAGCCTGCCCATGCTGCGTAAGCTGCTTTATCATGGTGACGGTCTGTACGCTATACCGCTGGATATCCGCGTGTTCTTCCCCACCGCCAACAAGCTCTGGTTTGAGGAGTTGGAACGCCCGCTTCCCCGTACTGTGCCGGAGTTAGTTGACCTCACCCGATGGTGGGCCGAGGAGTGCTACCAGCATGAGGACTACAAGCTGTTTGAAATGCCCGGCGCCAAGGATCAGTTGAAAGAGATCACCCTGGCCAGCTACGTCAATGGCCTGCTGGGCCAGGGCCTGCCCCTGCACTTTGACGGGCAAAAGTTCGGGGCCATGATGGAACTGATAGATGATCTGGACACCTCTACCTTCGACAACTTCCAGATGGGCGCTGACGATGAGGACTGGCTGGAAGCAGACCAGAAGGCCCTGCTTTCCTTTGGCATGGGCTATGGGCTGCAGGATGCCGGTTCCCGGTACGCCTAGCCGCTGAACCTGTCGTTCGACGGCACCATGCCTGCCTGGCAGGATGGCGGGGCCACCCTGCTGGCCATCCCTGCTACGGCAGCCCATCCCCAGGAGGC
This sequence comes from Clostridiales bacterium, assembly GCA_012513735.1. Taxonomy (GTDB): domain Bacteria; phylum Bacillota; class Clostridia; order Christensenellales; family Aristaeellaceae; genus UBA1038. Next base: position 11,618 of record JAAZBR010000004.1, read on the forward strand.
CCTGCGCTTTCTCAGCACCTATGTGAGCAGCATGGATGCCATGACCCGCGCCGCGCTGAGCGCAAGCTGGACGGAGCCCATACCCAACCCCCAGTTTGAGCGTCAGAAGCGCGACCTGGAGCAGCGCCTGGCCCTGCTGCCCGCCAGTATTGAAAAGGCCGAGGGCGCGGAAAAGCGAGCGCTGGAGCAGGACCTGGCCTACTTCAAAAATGAGATGGCCCATATCGAGAGCAACCGCTATATCGTGTCTACCCAGGCCCTTGACAGTTACCGCCAGATAATGGCAGGCGTATACCTGGATGACACCACCACCCAGGTGCAGCGCAGCGCCCTGACCAAGGATGGCTATCTGTTCCTGTCCATGCTGGAGGGCACGATCACGCTGGATCAGTTTATCCAGCAGGCCAACGACAAGATCCGGTTAATGACGCTGGAATCGCAATGATTGAAAGGAGTGCCCCATGACCACACATCTGCCCAAGCCTTTGCTCTGCCTGCTGCTGGCTATTTGCCTGCTGCCCGCCTTGCCTGTCACAGCCGCCGAAGCCGCCCAGCCCGATCAGCTTTTTGGCAGCCTGCTGATGGATGCGTCGGATTCCATCCGCTCCACCGTGGTGATGGAAGGCGCCATATACTGCCTCACCGAAAAGAAGGCGCTGTATACCTGGGCGTCCGGGGACCAGGAGATGCGCCGTGTAGCGCTCATTCCCCCGGCAGATC
>JAAZBR010000291.1 GCA_012513735.1 Clostridiales bacterium
CAGGCCTGTGGTGGTGGCCAGCCTGCCATAGGCAGTGCGCACCGCGGGCTTGGTTACCTGTTCCCTGTCGGCTACAAACCGCCTGATCAGCCACTTTGTCATGTTGTTCTCTCCCTGTGTGTTTTCATTCCAAGGGCCAGGATCACCGCCGCTAACAGTGACAGGCCCGCGCCCCAGTAAAAGGGCGCGGTGGTGCCCACCCAGTTCCACAAAAGGCCCGCCAGCAGGCTGGCCGGCAGCAGCGCTATCCCCTGCAGGGTCCCATGGAGCCCCAGCATGGTGCCTTTCAGTTCGGGCGGCGCGATGTCCGCAATGAAGGCGCGTTCCACACCGGCCGTCATGGCGGTGAACGCCCCGTACAGCAGGAACACTGCCCACAGCATGTCGCGTCCCCTGGCAAGGGCGAAACCCATATACACAAGGGAAAACAGCCCGTATCCGCCTACCAGCAACGCCTTTCTGCCTACCCTGTCCGACAGGCGGCCCAGGGGAATAGACAACAGGGAAGCACTTGCGTGGTACACAAAGTACAGCAGAATGGCCTCCCGGGAGGAAAAACCCAGATTGCGCGCCCGAAGCAGCAGGAAGGCGTTGGAGCTGTTGCCCAGGGTGAATAGCGTAACAACCAGCAGATACAGCCGCAGCTGGCTGTCCAGCTTCCGTGCGCCCGCAAGGAGGTTGGGTTTGGGGAGTGCCTGGGAACGGTTTTTCTCTTTGATAAAGAAGAACATGCACAGCGCCAGCACCAGCGGGATGGCTGACAGGGCAAACAGGCTTTTGTAATCGGCAACGGATGCATCATTGCCCAGCAGCAACCAGGCCAGCAGAATCCCCAGCCCGGCGCCTGCCATGTCCAGCGCCTTGTGGACGCCAAAGGCTTTGCCCATGCCTCCGCTGTCGGCAGACTCGGCCACCATCACATCCCGGGGAGATGTGCGCAGGCCCTTGCCCACCCGGTCGATTACCCGGCTCAGCAGTATTCCTGTCCAGGAGGAGGCAAACACCAACCCCAGCTTGTACAGCAGACCGGTGGCGTAGCCGGCGAAGGCGAGGGGTTTCTTCCGCTGGAAGCGGTCGCTCAGGTAGCCGGAGAACACCTTCAGCAGGCTGGCTACGCTCTCCGCCACTCCTTCCACCAGCCCTACCAAGGCGGGCGTGACGCCAAAGGCGGTGGTCAGGTACAGGGGAATCAGCGGATAGACCATCTCTGCGGAAATATCCGCAAAGAAGCTGACCAGCCCCAGGTACACTATGTTGCGCAAGCGTCTCACCCGGTTTCATTAGGAAGATAATAGCGCGATGCCGTGCAACCGCGCTGCGGTTATTATAACACAATACCTACCGGAAAGATATGTCCGGACAGACGGGGAGCAGTGTGTCGGACTGACCCCTGGCTGGTGGGCAAGGAGATCTCTGCCCTGCAAGATCTGTGGCTTGTATGCCCTGCCCAAGGAGCAACAGAAGGTTCTGACTTGCGTAAATGCAATACGCCAAAAACGCATTCCTATACTGGCTTTTTGCGCCGACTGCCTCCGCCTTTCCAGGGGTATTTTACATGGATTTTACAAAGGCAATCCCATCAAATTTACACGCATCCTGTACTGTAAAAGTGCATCACTACCGATGCTAAATACAAGGAGGTACATGTATGAAGTTTCGCAAGATTCTCGCCCTGGTCCTGGCCCTGGTTGCTGTGAACGCAGTCGCTCTGGCCTCTTTTGACACCGCCAAGGAAATTGCGGTTGTTTCCCGTGAAGAAGGCAGCGGCACCCGCGGCGCTTTTGTAGAGCTGACCGGTGTGGAAGCCAAGGACGAGTCCGGCACAAAGATCGACCATACCTACGTGGATGCCATCATTGCCAACAACACTGCCACCGTGCTGACCACCGTTGCTGGCAACGAATATGCCATCGGCTACATCTCCTTGGCCAGCCTGAATGACACCGTCAAGGCGCTCAAGGTGGGCGGCGTGGAAGCCACCACGGAGAACATCCTGAACAAATCCTATGTGATCGCCCGTCCCTTCAACGTGGTCACCTCCGGTGAAGCGCTGAACGATGTGGCTGCCGATTTCCTTGCTTTCATCATGAGCGAGCAGGGGCAGGAGATTGTCACTGCCCAGAAGGCCGTGTCTGTTGCCAATGCGGAGACCGTGAAGTATGAGAGCAAGAACCTCTCCGGTAAAATCACCGTGGGCGGCTCCTCTTCCGTATCTCCCCTGATGGAAAAGATGATCGAGGCCTATAAGGCGCTGAACCCCGAAGTGAGCATCGAACTGCAGACCACCGACTCCACCAGCGGCGTGACCGGCGCGCTGAACGGCACCTACCAGATCGGTATGGCTTCCCGTGAGCTCAAGGCCAGCGAACTGGAGAAGGGCGCCAAGCCCACCGTCATCGCCATGGACGGCATCGCCGTGATCG
>JAAZBR010000292.1 GCA_012513735.1 Clostridiales bacterium
AAGAAACGCCGCACATCAAGGTATTTACGGGGGGAAATCTTCCAGTCGTACGCCATGATCTCCTTCAGCGTCATTGGGCTGATATTGTTTGTCATCTATCCCATGGGGTGGACGTTGCGGTGGTGCCTGTACCGTTTTGGCGGTATTACTGCACCCCGCTTTATCGGGCTGGATAACTTCGCCCGCATCTTTGGACCCAATGGGGCACGCTACTGGCAGGCAGTGGGCAACACTTTTGTATTCACCATCGGCAAGCTGCTTGTGGAGCTTCCGCTGGCCCTTGTGCTGGCCTACCTGCTGGCGGGCAAACTGCGGGGCAAAAGCTTTTTCCGCTCTGTGTATTTCATGCCCTCCATGCTCTCCGTGGCGGTGATGGGTATTGTGTTCTACTACCTGTTTGGTTCCTACAACGGCGTGATCAACGAATGGATCGTTGCGCTGGGGGGCACCAAGATACAATGGTTTGGCGATGGAACCCTTTCCATGATCGTCATCATGATCACCTCCATCTGGCAGAACTTTGGCATCAATATGCTGTTTTTTATGACGGGGCTGCAGAGCATTCCCATGGAGATGTATGAAGCGGCAGCCATTGACGGGGCCAGCGGCTGGCAGAGGTTTATTCGCGTGACCATTCCCATGTTGGGGCCTGTGACCCAGATGGTGGTGATGAACGCGCTGCTGGGCTCCCTGAAGGTTACCGACCTGGTGCTGGCCATGACAAACGGTGCGCCCAATGGCAAGACGGAAATGATGATGAGCTACATCTACAAGCAGTTTTTTGCCAGCACCCAGACGGGCACGGCCAGCAATTACGGCTATGCCTCAGCCCTGACCATTGTGACCGCTTGTATTCTGGGCCTTGTTACCATCGTGTATTTGCGGGTAACAAAACGAAGCAGTGAACTGCATTAAGGAGGTGACCTGTGAATAACGTTGGAGGCAGCAAAATCGGTAAGTTTCTCATGTATGCTTTTCTGATCCTGATGGTGGTTATTACGGTCATCCCTCTTCTGTATACGGCCTCTGCGTCCTTCAAGACCAACCAGGAGATCCTCAGCGGCGGGGCGCATCTGATTCCCAAAAAATTCACGCTGGACAATTTCATCACTGCATGGACCATGGGATCTTCCGGCGGAGCGGGGGTGGGCCGCAGACCGGTGACCTTTGCTGACTATACTAAGAACTCGCTGATCCTGGCTACGCTGACCACTTTGGGTACTGTGGTGTTTACATCCATGAGCGCCTATTGCTTCCAGCGGGGCAAATTCCCGGGTCAGAAAGCGCTGTACAATATCTTCCTGGCCACCATGTTTGTGGCGGCGGGCTCCATCACCATTTTTCCGATTGTGCAGCTCATGGCAAAGGTCAAGCTGAACAACCTGTATGGCGCTTCCATTGTACAAATCTTCACCACCTCTGCGGCCAACCTGTTTCTGACCATGGGATACATGAAGACCATCAGCAGGGAAATTGATGAGGCGGCCAAGATCGACGGATGCTCCTTTTTCCGCATTTACTACAGCATCATTCTGCCGCTGTGCAAGCCCATTCTGGCGACTGTGGCTTTGATGAGCTTCCGCCATGCCTGGAACGATTACCTTCTGCCCATGGTGTTCACCCTGGGAAAGACGTCCCAGTACCCCCTGGTTGTGGGGGTGGTGGCGCTGAAGAACTTTGGCGGGGAGGGGGCCGCCCAGTATAACCTGCTGATGGCCGGCACCATGTTCTCCATTATTCCCATTTTGGTGATCTATTTCTCCATGAACCGTTTCTTCATCTCCGGCATTACCCAGGGTGCCGTCAAGGGATGACGGGCCTCATGCGCGGCCGGCAAGGATGGACAGGATGAGCAGGCTAAATCTTCATTATATGCCCGGCAAACGGGCGGTGAAAAGCGCCATTTCCGTCATGCTGTGTATGCTGTATGGTCTGCTGACCCAGCGGCGCCCTGTGGTAGCTACGATCGCCGCATTGGTGTGCCTGAAGCCCACAGCGGTTGAAGGCAAGAAAAGCATGTGGGTGCGTCTGTTTGCTACATTCATCGGAGGCTTGCTGGGTTATCTGCTGCTTGTGCTGGGCGCCCACATACCCGGCTACAGGGAATTCTGGTTTGTGCTGCTGGTGCCGGCAGGGGTGCTGTTATCCATCTACTTCTGTAATGTCTTGGGGGTGAAAGAAGCTGTAGTGTTATCCGGCGCCATACTGGTGATTATTGCCATCAGCTTTGATGTGCCCCAGCAGGAGATGCTGCTGTATGCACTGGGTCGTGAGCTGGATACCGCAGTGGGCGCTATATTTGGAATGGGCATCAATGTGATGCTCTGGAACCCCAACAAACAGAAACGGGAAGACAGCCTTTGCCCGACTGGAGAAGCGATGGCAGTTCCAAAGGAGCCGGTATCACAACAGGACCCGGTGACAGCGCAGACCATGCCCCCATTGAAAGAAAGGATACCTCATCCATGAAGGAAAGGGTCTGCAGCATCGGGTGGGCCAGCGTGGACATAACGCCGGATCGTCCTGTCTGCGTGGCGGGGCAGATGTATCCGCGTATCTCCAGCTATGTGCATGATCCTCTTACAGCTACCGTGTTGGCACTGGACAATGGAGACCAGCACTGCGTTTTGGTGTCAGCAGATGTGGTCAACTTTCCGGCCGCTGCTGTGGCCGCGTTTCGGCAGCAACTGCGCGATATTCCTGGTCTGGATCCTATGCGGGTTTGCTTCGCTGCGACCCACACGCACAACTCCATGCGCTGCGCGGAGGATCCGCATATCAACAACAGCCGCAGATTTTTTGGGGAAGACCGCGGCATTGCCTGGAATCCCCCCGGAGACATCCTGTACGGTCAGGAGGAGCAGGACTTTGTGGGCCAGCGCCTGGCCCTGGCTGTGGCCCAGGCCTGGGCGTCGCGAAGTCCGGGTGGGCTGGCCTTTGCCCAGGATTACGCAGCCGTGGGCTTTAACCGGCGGCCGGTGTTCTCTTTGAAGAACGGTGGGGAAGCCAGCAAGATGTATGGCGCTTGCAGCCAGGATAATTTCCTGCGCTTTGAAGGGGCCAGCGACCATCTGGCGCCCATGCTGTTTACCTTTGATGCGCGGGGCGGGCTGACGGGTGTGGCTGTCAATGTCAACTGCCCTGCTCAGGTGTACGAGCTGCACAGCTTCCTGTCCTCCGACTACTGGATGGATGCGCGGGTGTGCATCAGGGAAAAGCTGGGAAATGTTTTCATCCTCCCCCTGTGTGGCGCAGCGGGTGATCAGAATCCCCTGGATCTGATGCGGCTGTCCCGGACCAATGAGGAACCCCTGGCGCTGTGGAGCCGGCAGACGGGTGAAGTGTTTCGCAACTTCGACATGGCTAGGGAATGCCGTGCCATTGGCCGGCGCATTGCGGATGCTGTCCAGCGGGGGTATGAGGAAGCCCGGGGTGCCATCCGCACGGCGATTGTGTTCCGCTACGAGCGGCTGCGCCTCAGCCTGCCCATCAGGCAGGTGACGGAGGCCGACTATAAGGAAGCGCTGGTCAGGTTGGACGATGCGCGCGCCCGGCTGCCGGCTGGCCAGCCTATGACGATG
>JAAZBR010000005.1 GCA_012513735.1 Clostridiales bacterium
ACCACCACGTATTCCTGCTTCAAGCTGTTATCCTGCGCCGTGCCGCTCATGAAGTCAAACCGCCACATGCCGTCCAGCAGATAGCTGGGGCAGGGGGTAAGGGCCTCGGCCTGCTGCCGGGTCAGATGAAAGGCGGTGGTCAGGTGCTGCAGGGCCAGGTCCAGGGCGGCCTGCCGGTACTTGCCTCCCTCCGGAGGCATGGCAAACAGGTCCGGATCGAAGCCCGCCTTCTGCTCCAGTGTCCAGGCGATGAAGGGCCCCCACTCCTTTTCCTTCAGGGCACGCTCATGCTCCTTGCGGGACCACTTCAGGTCGTCCTGATAGCTGACTGTATCGGTCACAAAGGCAGCGCCCCACTCCGGCGGTATCAGCACCACGTGGAAGCAGGCCTTTTCGTCCTCCTCCACCTTGGCAGTAAAGGCCACCACCCACCAGCGCAGCTCGCTGGACAGATGTTTGTAATAGTCGGCGGTATGGGTGTAGTTCTCCATCTTCGCGCCGGGCACCGCCTGTTTCAGGTATTCAAAGGCCAGCTCTGCCGCCTTGTCGGCGTCCGGGTCATCGGGCAGGGGCTGGGCAAGGCTGCCGTTGTGAGAATCCTGGTAATACGCCAGCGTGTCGGCGCTGAAGCCGGATTCCTGCATGGGGCTGGGAGTGGGCGACTTCCAGAAACCCACCACCTGGCCCTTGCGGTCCAGGAAGACAGCGCAGTCATAGTGGGGCCCCCGCAGGCAGAAATGCACATTCCACCGGGGCTCGGCGGCCTGCTCATCCTCGTAGGCGAAGTGGATCCAGCGATCCGTTACATCATCCTCGGCAAAGCCATATTCCTTCATGGCAGCGGCCAGGGCGGCGGCATAGGCCTGCTCCTCGGTGAGGTCCTCCGGGCCGGGCAGCACGTTGATGCTGCTGATCCAGCGGAAGCCGTATTCCTTGGCCAGGGCGCTGCCCTCGGCCTTCTGGGCCAGCGTCCACTTTTCCACGGGGCCGTACTTGTTGTACAGGGTGCTCAGCTTGTACTCAAACTCCTGATAGCGTGCTTCCCAGCCGGGCTGCACCTCCTCAAACTGATAGATGGGCTGGGCTTTGTCAAGGCGGGCCTGGGTCTGGCTGTCAAAGCGCAGGGCGGCAAGGGGCAAAAAGCCGTTTTGCCCGTTGGCGGTCACATGGTAGTAGTCCCGGGTGATGCCCATCAGCCGCACCTGGGTGCCGGCGGGCAGGTTGCCCAGGGTTTGGTCGGTGAGGCCGGTATCGGCCAGCAGGGCGGTATCCTTGTCCAGGGTGCCGGTGATGTTGGCGGCCTTGCCTTGATCAAAGCTGTCGGCGTCCTGCAGGGCCTTCAGGGGCACATAGCCCGTGGAGCCGGTGAAGTATTGGTTGCCGCCCGCCCGGATCAGCGCCCACTCGCCCAGGGGATCGTCAAACAGGGTGAGGGTGGTGCCGCTCAGGCGGGGTAAAATACGCAGGATGGTGACGGGGGTGCCGTTCAATAACTGTTCCTTGGAAAAGCCGTAGTCGGCCGGGTTCTGGGTGATCCCCAGGCTGAGGACCTCGCTGTCCGGGGCCAGCACAACAGCCGGGCGGTTCAGCGGGGGCACGGGTGCCGGCTCAAACGCCATGTCTACCCAGGAGAAACCACCGGTGGAATCAATGCGAATGGTGCGCAGGGCATCATTTGTCACCCAGGCCTGCACGGGCTGCGTGCGGCCGCCCACCAGGGCGTCCAATTTGACCAGCAGGGTGGGCACCTGGGTGTCCTCCACCTTCAGGGTGGTGGCTGTGACGGATTCCTGCGGTCCAAAGCCCTGGATGCCGTCATCCATCACCATGTAGGCCATGATGTCCATTTTGGCCTGCCGAATGGCGGCCTGGGCTTTGTCATCGTCCGTGGTGGCGACGGCCGCAGGGGCGTTGTCCTGGGTGGCGGGCGCGTCGGTCTGGGCGCCGGTGCCCAGCAGGGGGATCAGCAGCGCCAGCGCCAACACACAGCACAGGGCGCCCAGGCGATTGCGCTTTTTCTTCTTTGCAATCATAGCAATTCTTTCCTTCATCTCATTGCCCTTGCCGCTCATGCCCGTGCCCACGCTGAGGGCCAGGCTGCCGGCGGGCGCGTTGCGCATAAGCTGTATCAGGCTCATGCCGTAGGCCTGCCGCTGGGGGATGGTCATGGAGGCGATCACCTGCTCGTCACAGGCGGCCTCGGCATCCTGCCGGCTGTAGCGGGCCGACAGCCAGGCCAGGGGATGCCACCAGTACAGGCACAGCAGCCCGGCCCTGAGGGCCGTCCACCAGTGATCCCGGCGGCGGTAGTGGGTCATTTCGTGCAGCAGCACCATGTCCAGCATCTCCTCGGACTGCAGGGCGGCGCTGTTCAGCAGAATACGCGGGCGCACAAGCCCGGTCAGGCAGGGGGAGGGCAGGTGCTGCACCAGGTACAGGGGCAATGCCAGCCCATGGGTCATCAGTTGCTTTTGACATACGGTGCGGCGCCGGAAGCGCCAATTGGTGTAGATCAGCACGGCCGCCATGATGGCAACGCCCAGCGCCCACAGCCCCACCAGCAGTTGGGGAATCAGTTTTGCCCAGTCGATGGGCAGAGCGGTCGCGGAAGCGGCGGGCACGTAAGTTGCCGTTCCGGATGTGTTCAGGGCGGGCACTACCCGGGTGGCTGTACCCGTCAGGCGTGGCAGGGCGGGCAATACGGGGGATGTGGCCGAAACCGCTTCCCGGGGAAGCCTGTCCACCAGGTTCCACAGGCTGAGGGTGGTGGGCAGCCGAAGGGGCAGCAGCATGCGCAGAGCCGGAATCAGCCACAGAGCGCTGCGCCTCCGGGCGCTGAGCCAGCGCTTCAGCAGGGGCCGCAGCAACACCAACACCAGCATCAACCCGGTGCTCTGCACCAGCATATCCATAAGAGGGGCCCAGTTGGATGTGGCCATGGTCAGCCTCCCTTCTGTAACAGGTCGATCAATGCCTGGGTCTCCTGATCGCTGAGCTGGCCGCTGCTGACCGCATTGGTGACCATCAGCAGCAGGTCGCCACCATACACCTTGTGCAGCACGGACTGGGCCTCGCTCTGCTGGGCCTGCTCCCTGCTGATCAGGGGGCGATAGCGGCCGGGGCGCCGGTTTGCGTCCACCGCCACCATACCCTTCATTTCCAGCCGCTTCAGGAAGCTGCTGACCGCGTGCCGCGTCCAGCCCACGTCCGCCACCTCCTTGACGACCTGCCCCAAAGTGGGGGCGTCCAGATCCCACAGGGCGCGCATGATGCGCCACTCCACATCGGTCAGTGAAATTTGCCGTTCTTCCTGCTCAGTTCTTTGTGTGTTACTCATATCTGCCTCCAGGTTGTTACGAAGTAAGCAATTGCTTAACAGCAACATAGCACGGGTCGGCGATGCTGTCAAGCAGTTGCTTAACTTGTTTACAATTAGCCCGGAATATGTCTTTGCAGGCAACTAAGTGAATGCGAAAAAAGTCTATGATATCAACAAAAACAGGCGGTCTCGGCTTTTGCCGCCGGAACCGCTCGTTGAATTTATCTGGCCCTGGGCCCAGGTATGAATGGGTGCTGTGCGGTTATAGTCCAACCTACTTATACTGAACGAATGAGTAGACACACTGATGGGTCGAGAGATTAATGGCTCCGCTAAGTTGAAAGAACGACGCATAGCCGTAGCCTACGCCGAGTGAATGAAACAACGCGGAGCTGCAAAAAATCCAACCCATCGAAGCGTTTATGATTGAGTTCAGTATTAGCCTAACATAGAGAGCAGCGTCTCCACCGCCTCCAGCGGAAAGTCGCTGCTCTGGGGGGTGTTCAGCAGCTCCTGCAGGAAGTCCCGGGCCGGGCCGCCCTGGGGCAGCATGTAGCCGCTTTCCCGCAGGAGATCCTCCGCCACCCGGCGGATGGACATCTTCAGCGCCTGGGCAAGCTGCTTTTCCACCGGTGTCTGGGCTTTGTTCAGCACAGCGTCCAGGGCCCTTTCCTGCCGGGCCTTGCTTTCAAACAGCACGCGCAGAGCGCTGACCACCTCAGGCTTTTTGGGCTGCTGGGGCGGGTAGTTGGATGGCACCTTGGAAATGGCACCGGAAGGGCAGGCATCTACACAGGCTCTGCAGGCATCCAGGCATTTGCTGGCGTCGATCTGTCCGGTTTCGGTGTTGGTGGCCCCGGTGGGACACACATACAGACACAGGCAATCCTTGGTACACAGGCGGATATTGCGTACGGCTTTCATACTATGCCCCCCTCTCAATTTGATGGAATTTGAAGCTGGGCACTTTGCACACAGGGCAGATATCGGGGGCCTGGTCGCCTGCAAAAATGAAGCCGCAGGCCTCGCACACATAGAGATTGCTGCCTTCAAAGGCCGCATCGCCTTCCTTCAGATAACGGGTGATCAGCGTGGACTGGATGCGGCTGACCTTCTCCCCCCAGGTGAGGGCCCGCAGCGCACCGCGGTCCCCGGCTTCCCGGGCAGCCGCAAAAGCGCCGGCATAGTCCCCGTCCAGATCCTGCTTCAACAGTTCCAGTGCAGTGTTCGAGTCGCCCTCGGGCACCGACTGGCCTTCAAAGTAGTCGGCAATGCGGGTGAAAAGATCGGACATCTCCTCTCGATGCTGCTTGTCTGCCCCCCGGGCCAGGTTGGAGGCCACAATGGCCTTCTGCTTGTGCTGAGCGCCGGCAGGGGCGCTGTCCTTGGAGGGTGCTGCTGTTCGTGCCTGCTGGGGCTCCTCTCCGCTGCCCTGGCGGTTGAACAGGGACTTATCGGCCCCGCAGATGGGGCACACCCAGTCATCGGGAACATCCTCCCACCTGGTGCCGGGCGCAATACCGCGGGCAGGATCCCCAGCCGCTTCATCATAGTCAAAGCCGCAGATGGAGCAGACATATACGTTCAAGCTGTCATCCTTTCCTCCGCATACGAAACACAGCGGAACTCTGCAATGTCATATTGATTGTATACAATTGCATGAACCTTGTAAACCCGCCGGGCAATGGGATGCTTTCACAACAAAGCAAACAAGCTTCCCCCTCCGGCGTGTCCCGGAGGGGGAAGGGATGGGGAAGCCTTCCTCCCCCGCGTATTGAAGCACAGCCTTCAGGCCTTACTGGGCGCTGCCGCACTCGGGGCAGAACTTGCTGCCCGCAGGGATTTGCTGCTGGCAGTTCTTGCAGGGCACCGTCTGCTGCTGGGCGGCCCCGCACTCCGGGCAGAACTTGCTGCCCACCGGGATGGCTTTGCCGCAGCTGATACAGGATGTGGTAGCCGCCACCTGCTGGGCGGGCTGCGCAGCACCCTGCTGGAAAGCATTCTGCATCATCTGGCCCATGGCCATGCCTGCACCCATGCCCATCCCCATGCCGGCGGCGCCGGAGGTGTTCTGGGCGGCATCGCGGATAGCTTCGGCCGACTGGTACTGGGCATACTTGTTCAGATCACCCACCACACCCATGCTGGTGCGGCGATCCATGGCCTGCTCCACCTCGGCAGGCAGGCTAATATTCTCAATGACCAAGCTCTCCAGTTTCAGGCCCAGGGGGGCGATCTTGGGAGCAATGGTGTTGAGGGCAAAGGCGCTCAACTCGTCATAGTTGGCGGCCAGGTCCAAAGCGGGAATCTTGCTCTGGGCCAGCACGTCGGACAGGGAGGAGACGATGACCCGCTTGATCTGCCCCTCTACCCCTTCCACCGTGAACAGGTCGGAGGTACCGAAAACCTCCCGCAGGAAGGCCACCGGATCGGCCACCCGGAAGGTGTAGTTGCCAAAGGCGCGCAAGCGAATCATGCCGAAATCCTGGTCGCGCATCATCACCGGGTTGCTGGTACCCCACTTCATATCCAAGAACTGACGGGTGTTGACAAAATAGACCTCAGCCTTGAAGGGGCTGTTGAAGCCGTACTTCCAGCTTTTCAGCGCTGTCATAATGGGCAGGTTCTGGGTGCTCAGCTCGTAGCGGCCGGGCTGGAACACGTCGGCAATCTTGCCCTCGTTGACAAAGATGGCCACCTGGCTTTCACGCACGGTCAGCTGCGCACCCATCATGATTTCCTTACCGTTGTTTTCATAGCGGTAGACCATGGTGTTAGAAGAAGAGTCCGTCCATTCGATAACGTCAATCAATTGACCTTTTAAGATATCCAGGATGCCCATGGGCAAGCCCTCCTTATCGTTGTTATGCCTTCGGACCTTCGTCCGTCAGCTCGCCAATGCTGGACAGCATGGTGTATTGTTCGATGTTCAGATCCAGATCCAAGTATTCCTTGATGTCACGCAGCTTGCCCTCCACGTGCTGCTGCACGCGGCTGGTCAGCTCCGCCAGGTCACCCTCGGACTGTCCGTCGTAGCGCTGGCAGGCCAGCAAGCGGATATGCCGGGGAGAGAGCACAGCCACGCCATAGAAGATATCATCCACATAGCGGCCAAAGAAGTTGTTGCGCAGCGCACTGGCCAGGCGCTCCCGCCCATAGTGCCAGCGATCCACCAGGTAGACTTCCCCCTGGGGCAGATCAAAGTCAAACAGGAAGGCGTGTTTCTCCATGGCCAACTCGGCACGCACCAGCTTGAGACGGGCCATCAGCTCGTCCCGGGTTTTGATTTGCCGGCCCAGAAGCTGATCCAGCAGCTCATCACGCATGTATTCGCGCACGGCTTCGGGATCATAGACCTCATCGCTATCATCGGCATGCAGCCGGTCCAGGAAGGAGCGGGTGCGCTTCAGCTCCTCCTGCCAGGTGTGCAGGTGGCTGTGGGCCTGAAAAACAGGCAAACTGGGCCTGACATCGATCAGGTATTGGTGAAGGGGTTGGGCATCGGTGTGATGCAGGGAATAAGCCACCGCATCCACGGCATTGGTCTCCATATAATGGATGGCCTGCTGCACATCCTGCAGGATGGTGACAGGCGCCAGATAGAGGTTAGCCAAATTGCCCACCTCCTGCAAGGTGCGGATCACCTCATCCCGGTCGGTTACCAGCAGCAGTTTGTACATCCTTTCCCTCCTCCAGTCCTTACGGCCCCCAT
>JAAZBR010000293.1 GCA_012513735.1 Clostridiales bacterium
CATCCAGTACGGATACTGTGCGCACCACCATCACAGGCGAAGCGCTGCTGGAACAGGGTTTCCACGTGCTGTCGGTCTCACCGGACGGGCAGCGCATCCTGGCAAGCGAAGGAGACCGGCTGTACCTGCTGACAGGCAGCACCCTGCGCACTGTGGCGCTGAACCTGTCCCGCTGCGCCGCCAACAAAAGGAATGGCCTGCAGCCCTCTATCCGCTACGCTTCCAGTGAGCCCGCCCGGTTGGTGGGCAGCGAGGGCTTCCGCTGGTCGCCGGACGGGAAATACATCTGTCTGCTGAACGCCCGGTCGGCCAAGGGGTTAAGGTCTATCCCGCTGATGCTGATCGATACCGACAAGGCAGAAATGTACTCCATCAAGGCTTATGAAAAAGGCTCGCCGCTGGAAATGGGCACCGCCATGCAAGGGTTGTTCAGCCCGGACAGCCGGTATCTGTATTATACGGAGTATCGGAGCTGTTCCGCCAGGCTGTGCCGGTATGACCTGACAGGTGAAACCCATGAACTGCTGGCAGACACCCATCAGATGATCATGGCCTATCCCACCCTGGGAATGGACGAAAACGGCGACCTGCTCAGCGTCATGGATGATTGGGACAATGCGCTGCTTACCTTCCGGGAAGGGGCCAGCGGCTGGGCTTTCACCCAGCAGGCGCTTCCTTCTATGAATGTTGCATATTTCACCGCATCCGGACAGGGCGCCATGATGGAGTTGGTTCCCCGCGGCAGCGAGCCCACTTCCAACATACAGCTTGTGCGGTTCAATGGCCGGATGTGGCGCATCACGGCGAAACGGAAGGATAACAACATTCGTTTTCTGCTGAGCGCACCCGATGAAATCACAGAGGAAGCCCTTTCTAAAAAGCAAGAAGGCGATACGGAGGATGAACAGGCGCTTGCCATCCGTCATATCGCCATGTCCCCCGACGGCAGCCGCTACCTGCTGGTGACAGAAGCGCAGGATGAGGAGAAGTCCCTCCACTTGATCCTGCTGGGCGCCCAGCGGGACGGGCCTCTGGTCGAGGTGCTGCTGCCGGAGGGGGTGGAACTCCCCCGGTCGCTCCTTCAGCGCAACACCTCCTGGTACCCATCGGGCATTGCCTTTCTGACAGAGGATTTGCTGCTCATGCCTGCAGACACAAATGTTACACAACTATACCGCCTGGTCCCCGGCAGCCGGTTCAAATAATACTCATATAAAACGGTAACGTATCCAAAGCGGTGTGGGGTTTTGCTCCGCTGCAAGGAGCAGAGGAGGAAGGCGTAGTCGCGCTACGCCGACCGAACAGCCGACACAGCAGCGGGGCAAAAACACCAGCACGACGATGCGTGTCCGTTTGGAATGAGTATAATCAGGAGGAGAATATCATGAAAAAAGCACTGAGTTTGCTGCTTTGCGCTCTGCTGTTGCTGGGGGCCTGCACCGCCGGCGCAGCCAATCCCCAGGATGCCTTTGCCCGCGGCCATGGGCTGACATGGACCATGACCCTGAGCCCGGACGCAGATGTGCTGCTGGCCCTGTTGCAGGGAAGCACACCGCTGTCCGATGAACCTCTTATACCTCTGCAGGCTTCAGAGAACCCCCTGGCTGTCTCCAAGGCCGTCAAAACCCTGGTCGGCGGCATTGCCGACCTGCGTTTGGGCGGCTCTTTCGCGCCCTGGGCCCTCTCCCTCTCCCTGGGCACCGACCAGGCAGGGCTGGCCTCCGCCACCCTGTGTGCGGATGCCAAAACGGGCGGCAACGGCCTCACCACCGACCTGCTGGACTGCCTGTTCTTCCTGCCCCAGGACA
>JAAZBR010000294.1 GCA_012513735.1 Clostridiales bacterium
AAGCTCATGGCTCCGCATACCGATTCACTTCCCTTTGACCAAACCGTCAAAGTAGATGGAGAAAGTTGCTGGATCGTGGTTCGTACAGACGCCAACTATTATAAGGGCCGTGAGAATCAGCAGTTTAGTGATGCGCTCATGAACCTGAACGGCACCGGCAGCTATGCTGACGAAGTGCAGGCTGCGCTGGATGCAATTGGTGGTACAGAACAGTAAGCCACAGACGCTCATTTCTTCATATTAACCGGGCCGCCGCAGCAAACGCTGCGGCGGCTCTCTTTTGTGTGTCCTTCTTTTAACCGGTTCAGCCGGTGACCTCCCGGGGCTTGGCGGGGTCGATGGGGTTGTCCCAGTCGATGGTCTCCAGCGACCAGGCGGCCAGCTCGCTCAGGGTGGGGTGGATCACCATGCTGCGCATCAGCGGCAGGATGCTGCCGGCCATGTCCTCGCCCGGGTTGCCGCCCGCGTTCATCAGGTATACAAAGGGCTGCACCAGGGCGGCCGCCTGAAAGCCCGCGATGTGTACGCCCAGAATGCGCCGCTTTTCATCCAGCAGCAGCTTGGCCAGGCCGTTGTCCCCATCCTTGTGCCGGTAGCCCATGGCCATGCCGGCCGCGATGTTGGCATAGCGGTAGCGCCCCACATAGTATGGGCGGCCCAGCCTGCGCACCTCCTCCTCGGTCATGCCCACATGGCCGATCTGGGGGGCGGTGAACACCGCCCAGGGGATGGCCCGGTAGTCCGCCCTGCGGGGCGGACTGTTCGTGTCAAACAGGTTGTGGATCAGCAAATCCGCCTCGTAGTTGGCCTTGTGGCGGAACAGGTAGCCGCCCAGCACGTCGCCCAGGGCGTAGATATGGGGCTGGCTGGTCTGCAGGTACTCGTCCACCTTGACATAGCCCTGGGCGTCCGTCTGCACGCCGGCCTTGTCAGGCTGCAGGGCTTTGGTCACAGGGCCTACGCCGGTGGCGATCAGAATCTGCTGGGCGGTGACGCTAATGGGCTCGCCTCCATCCTGGCTGCGGGCGGTCAGGCGTTTGCCCTGGGGAGTGCGCTCTGCCTTGATGACTTCGTAGCCGGTCAGCACGTCGATGCCGTACTGCCCGAACTGCCACCGCACCATATCCGAAATCTCCGGGTCCTCCATGGGCAGCAGGCGGCGGTTGCGGCCCACCACGGTCACCTT
The DNA here is from genome assembly GCA_012513735.1 of Clostridiales bacterium. Classification (GTDB taxonomy): domain Bacteria; phylum Bacillota; class Clostridia; order Christensenellales; family Aristaeellaceae; genus UBA1038. Next base: position 1,187 of record JAAZBR010000294.1, read on the forward strand.
GGTGCCCATGGCGGAAAAGATGTGCGCAAACTCCGCCGCGATGATGCCGCCGCCGGCGATGATCAGGCTGTCCCAGGGCTTGTCGGGATAGTCCTTGCCAAAGAAGCTTTCGCTGGTCAGGTAGCCCGTCTGCTCCAGCCCCTCCACGGGGGGAATGCGGGTGGCGGCGCCGGTGGCGATCACAAAGCGCTCGCCCCGGATATGGGCTTCGCCGCCTGCGTTCAGCCGCACCACCATGGTGTGGGGGCCCGTGAAGGCGCCTATCCCCTTGAAGGTGGTCAGGTTGTCCAGGTGGTCAAAGCTTTCCTCAATCTTCTTGGAAAAGTCGATCTGCTTCCACACATTGCGGCTGATGGCCTGCCAGTCCACCGTGGGCTTTTCATAGGTGATGCCCACCTTGTGGGCGCGCTGGGTCTCCCGCAGCAGGTCGGCAGGGTATACCATCATTTTGCTGGGGATACAGCCCCGGGTCAGGCAGGTGCCGCCAAACTTGCCCTTTTCCACCACGGCTACGGTGAGACCCCGCTGCTGCGCGGCCTCGGCCACCATCAGCCCGGCGCCCGTGCCGATCACCACCAGATCAAAGAATTGTTCGTTCAAGGTGCTTTGTTTCCTTCCACATCGTAGTCTATGGCGGCCTCCTCCGGGTGTGCCCGCAGGATGGCCTGATAGCTTTGCTCGGACAGGTCATGCTCCATGCGGCAGGCATCCTCGTAGGCGGTCTGCTCGTCCACGCCCAGGCGCATCAGCACGCGGGCCAGGGTCATGTGGCGCTGCAGCACGCTGCCGGCCAGTTCACGGCCGCTGTCGGTCAGGCGGATCAGGTTGTCCTCGTCCATGGTGATATAGCCCGCCTGCCGCAGCAGCTTCATGGCGTGGCTGACCGAGGGCTTGCTGACGCCCATGGAGGTGGCAATGTCCACCGAGCGCACCTCCCGCTGGGTACGGGTGAGCATCAAAATCCTCTCCAGGTAATCCTCCCGGGATTCATATCTGCGCAAGTCACATCCTCCTTTCGCCGGGTGCGGTAGGCATGGGAGCGTCACCCCTGCCGGGTTCATCCGCGCCCTGCCCGTGGGCAGCGCCCCATGGCGGCCGTTGGCTGCGCCATGGGATATAATCAATTCTACCCATTTATGCATGGGTTCACAAGCCACAGGGCGCATACAGGCAGAGATAGGGCCTTTCGCCCTGGGCGAGGGTCTGTGTCCGCGTGAAAAAGGTTTTTTTTCCAATTTCCCCCTTGCAAAGGGGGTTTTTCTTTGCGAGGCAAGGGATTGCCGGTTTTTTGCCCGCGAAAAAAGATGCAGTTATCCACAGTTTGTCACTTGATGTCACTGCGGGTCGCCTGATACGGTGGCGCCGAAAGGAGGGGAACAAATGTTTGCTTACAGGAGAGGAAAGGGGCAGTCGCGGTATACCGCCGGCGCCCACAGGCCAAGGGGCCAACATCTCCCCACAGCAAGGGCAGGCTTGCGGCATCGCCTGCCACCAAAACAGATGCCGGCAAAACAACAAGGAGGTGGATACAGACCTTGATGACTCTGGACCGGGAGGCCTTCCTCAGCCAGCCGCTGCAAAAGCTGCTGCCTCCCCTGATCCAAGCCTTTGGGGCGCAGCGGCCGCGGCTGGACAGGCTGCACCGCTATGCCCAGGGGCGGCACGACATTCTACTGCGCACCCGCCCCGAGGGACTGCCCAACCAGCGGCTGACCCACGGCTTTCCCCGCTATATCGCCCAGTTAATGGCGGGCTATCTGCTGGGCGAGCCCGTGCGTTATGAGGATCCTCAGCAGCCTGATGCCGTGGACGCCCTCAACCGCCTGTACCGCGCCGGAGGCGCCGAGCAGGCCGATATGGAGCTGGCCTACCAGCAGTCGGTGTATGGCAGGGCGGTGTCGCTGTGTTACCACGGTGCGGACGGGCAGCCCCGGGTGGCGGCGCTGGATCCCCGCTACGCCTTTGTGGTGCGGGATGACACCGTGGAGCAACGCCCCCTGATGGGGGTGCTGCTGACCGGCAG
>JAAZBR010000295.1 GCA_012513735.1 Clostridiales bacterium
CGAATGATCTTATCACGGATCATTTCCCCCTTGACAATGGGGCATTACATATCAGTATTACATGCAAAAGTGCATCATGCGCAGCACTTCGTAGTAGTCGTTGTGCTGAAAGCGCAGGGTGCGTTCATCCACCCGCTCGATTCCGGGGTAGAAACTGCAGCGCTTGGCCTGGCTGTGCTCGCGATAGCAGATCTCTACATCAAAGTGATCCGGCATGGGGAACATACAGCTTTCCTTACTCTGCTTCAGCCCCTGCCGCACAGCCTGGCCGATGCGCTCCACCGCCAGCGCGGGATGAATGGATCGCGTTGCGGCGCCCATCCCTTGGTTGACGGGCACCACCTGGGTGCCCGGCACCTTGCCCTGCATCCAGTCGCACAGGCCCTTGTCGCCTGTGACGGCAATCACCGGAACAGCGTGATAAGCAGCGATCAGGCTGTTGATCATCAGCTCGCTGGCCAGCTCGTCGTTAATGCGCACCGAGAACAGCGAGGTGGTCATGGTGTGGGACAGGGGATTGCTGTCGCGGCCCGCCGCGTTGTGGTAGCCGGTCATCACCGCAGCCTCAAAGCTGCTGTCCAACCCCACCATCATGCTGAAGGGATCCCTGGCCCAGCCCCTGATCAGCTCCACGCCCCGTGGCAACTGGGAGGGATCCAGGTTGCGCGCGCTGTCGTGGGCATCCTTGACCAGCACTTGGTCAAACCCGCTGTCCAGCGCCGCCTGGCAGGCCGCCGCGACCTCCCGGGTCATTTGCGCGGCGAAGTAACCCCAGTCCCCATGGTTTTTCTGTGTTTCGTCCCAGCTTGTGATGCCGCAGGTTCCCTCAATGTCAGCGCTGATAAAAAGCTTCCTCATGACGCCCTCCAAATCAATGAATATATCTACAAAGGCAGGTTACGCGAAGCAAAGCGGCGCAGACCGATCAACAAAAGCAGAAGCGATATCGGCAGCATCAGCAGATACGCCGGCGACAGCCTGCCTGTGGACAGCGCCTGGGGATCGTAGAGACTGTACCAACTGAAGTATCGCAGCCAAGCGGGCATCTGACCAGGTCGGCTGATGGCATACACCACAAAGAGCACTAAGAACAGCAGCCCCGCTAGCCGGCGCGCCCGGGCCGCCTCATCGCTGCCCAGGGAAACCGCCAGCGCCAGCCCGGCCGACATGCAAAGCATAAGGAACAAACCGGCGTTCATCCAGAAAAACCAAACAATGCTCAGTTCTCCCGGCTTGAGCCAGGCTGCGGCAGCGACGCCGCCCGCCACGGCAGACAGCACAAACAGCAGCAGTCCTGCACCTACAACCGCAGCCTGGACCAGCGCGACGGTGCTGCGCCGCAAGGGAAGCGCCAGGTAATAGGCCATCTCCCCCGTTTCCAGCTTGCCTGCCGTCATGCGGGCGGACAGGCAAATGGCCAGCGCGGATCCCAGCACCGGCAACAGCAAGCCGTACAGCAGGCTGGCCAGGTGATTGCTAAGCGTGGCGCTGCCCAGGATGCCCATGGCGGAAAACAGGAAGGTACCCTGAGCGCGGGCATTGCTGAGCTGCTCAACAGTGTAATCGTCATAAATGGAAACGGCCCCGGCGCAGAGCAGCAGCGCAGCCAAACACCACATCAGCAGCCAAGGAAGCTGCTTTTTCACTTGAAAAGCCCACAGCCGCGCCATCATACCAGATCCCCCCCAAAGGCGCGCAGCAGGCTATCCTCCAGCTCTTCTCTGCCACCTACCAGATCCAGCACGTCATACTTGACCAAAGTTTTCAGCAGCACCTGGGGACTGGCCGGCACGGCTACAATCACACGGTTTCGCAGCAGCTCCACCCCCGTCTCCCATTCCTGGGCAAAGGCGGCAGCCTGGGCGATATCGGCAAAGGTGATATGGTATACCTTCTGGCGCGTATAGCTGAGCGCCTGGGCAGATTGTACGGTGATCAGACGGCCTTGGCGGATGATGCCCAGCGTATCGCAAGTCCGCTGCACCTCCTCAAAAACATGGGAGACCATAAAAATGGTTTTTCCTGCTTTGCGTTCCTCGGCCAGAAGCTCCAGCATGGCGTTGCGCCCATGGGGATCCAGGCCGGCACACGGCTCATCCAGCAGCAAAATGGGCGCATCGTGAAGCAGGCCCACAAGCAGCACCACCTTGCGCCGCGCGTCGGGCAGCATATGGTGCCAGTTGCCCAGGGGGTTGATATCCAACTGCTCCATCAGCTTTTGTGCACGCCGCCGGTACTGGTCGCCCCGCATAGCGCTGATAAGACGGAAGAAGCCCTCCCCCGTGGTGCGGGGAGGCAACTGGGCATCTCTTGGCACATAGCCGATATCCCGCATCAGGATGTGACGCTTGGCAAAGCAGCCCATCCCCCGGATCTGCACGTCCCCCTCATCGGGCCTCAGAAAACCCATCAGCAGGCTAAGCGCGGTGGATTTTCCCGCCCCGGCCGGCCCCAGTAAGCCAAATGCCTGCCCCTTCTCCACCTCAATGGAAAAATCGAACAGGCCACTTTCCTCATCGAAGGCCTTGGTCACATGCCGAAAAACAATCTCAGGCATCC
>JAAZBR010000296.1 GCA_012513735.1 Clostridiales bacterium
CTGGCCGAGCAGGTGGGCATGGGCAACCGCATCAACACCATCATGCAGGCTGCCTTCTTCAAACTGGCTGACGTCATCCCCTACGAGGATGCCGACCGCTACATGAAGGAATACGCTAAGCACACCTACGGCCGCCAGGGCGATGCCGTAGTCAAGAAGAACTGGGATGCCATTGACATCGCCATCTCGGGCCTGAAAGAGGTCAAGGTGCCGGCCGAGTGGGCAACAGCGACCACCGGCGCCGAACCTGCCCATGTGGAGGCCAACGAATATTTCGAAAGCTTTGTCAAGCCCATTCTGGCCCAGGAAGGTGACAGCCTACCTGTGTCCGCCTTCTCCCCCGACGGCATGGTGCCCACGGCCACCAGCCAGTATGAGAAGCGTGGCATCGCCGTCAATGTGCCCGAGTGGCAGATTGAGCATTGCATCCAGTGCAACCAGTGTTCCCTGGTCTGTCCCCACGCCGTCATCCGTCCCTTCCTGGTGAAGGAAGGCACCGAAAAGCCCGAAGCCTTTGAAACCAAGAAGGCCCTGGGCAAGGAGTATGTAGGCTATGAGTACCGCATGCAGGTCAGCCCGCTGGACTGCACCGGCTGCGGAAACTGCGTCGAGGTTTGCCCCGCCAAGCAGAAGGCCCTGATCATGAAACCGCTGGACACCCAGCGCCATCAGGATGCCAACCAGACCTTTGCCATGTCCCTGCCGGAATTTGAGGGTGAGGTCAACAAGAACACCATCAAGGGCAGCCAGTTCCTGCGCCCGCTGTTTGAGTATTCCGGTGCCTGCGCGGGCTGCGGCGAAACCCCCTATATCAAGCTGGTCACCCAGTTGTTTGGCGACAGGATGATCGTGGCCAATGCCACGGGCTGCACCTCCATCTATGGCGGCAGCGCCCCCACCGTGCCCTACGCCGTCAACCAGAAGGGACACGGTCCGGCATGGGCCAACAGCCTGTTTGAAGACAACGCCGAGTACGGCTTTGGCATGAACCTGGCCATGCAACAGCGCCGCGAGCGGCTGGCGATGACGGTGGATAAGCTCATCAACGTGGAATGGGCAACCCCCGCCATCAAGGAAGCCGGCAAAGAATGGCTGGAGGGCATGCACAATGCCGATGCCTCCCGCAAGGCTGCCAACAAACTGATCGCCGCCTGCGAAGAGGGCATAGATCTCACAGGTACCCCCTATGAAGAGAAGTGGCTGAAGAACAATAAGATCTGCGACTGCGATGCCTGCACCGTAGCCCGCGAAGTACTGGAAAACAAGGATATTCTGGTCAAGAAGTCCATATGGATCTTCGGCGGGGACGGCTGGGCCTATGACATCGGCTACGGCGGACTGGACCATGTGCTGGCCCAGAACCAGGATGTGAATATACTGGTGCTGGATACCGAGGTGTATTCCAACACCGGCGGTCAGGCCTCCAAGGCCACGCCCACCGGTTCGGTTGCCAAGTTTGCAGCCGCCGGCAAGCGTACCAAGAAAAAGGATCTGGGCATGATGGCCATGAGCTATGGCTATGTCTACGTTGCCCAGGTGGCCATGAGCGCCAACCCCGTGCAACTGCTTAAGGCCATGAACGAAGCAGAGGCCTACGACGGCCCCTCCCTGATCATCGCCTACAGCCCCTGCATCAACCACGGCATCAACATGAGCTTCAGCCAGGCCGAAATCCGCAAGGCAGTGGCCGCCGGCTATTGGCCGCTATACCGCTATAACCCGCTGCTGGCTGAAGAGGGCAAAAACCCCCTGACGCTGGACAGCAAGGAGCCGACGGAAAGCTATCAGGATTTCATCCGCGGCGAGGTACGCTATACCAGCCTGATAAAGACCTTCCCTGAACAAGCGGAGGAGCTGTTTGCCCGCGCCGAAGAAGAAGCCAAAGAACGTTTGAACAACCTCAAGCGCATGATAGCGGCTGCCGAGTAAAAGGCAAACCAATCAGTTTTCGGGGCCTTTGTTTAGCACAGAGGCCCCTTCTTATACTAAGAATCATGTCGCACAGAGCGACACGAACAGAGATGAAAATGCAATTCACTCTATCCTCAATACGGCGAGCAGCCCAAGTTTAGGCCATCAATGCCAGATTCCGCAGGAGTACCGCAAAGCGCTTGTATTCATGCACATACTTGACTATAATAAAGGCAGCATAATAAGGAGGCATCTTACATGAAATCAATTCCGATCAAGCTAAGCTTTGCCGAGGAAGTCAAGGCCTTTGTCAATGTGGTCAGCCGTTATCCCTACGACATGGACCTGCGGGCAGGCCGCCATGTGGTGGATGCCAAGTCCATCCTGGGCATTTTCTCCTTGGATCTTTCCAAGCCCATCTCACTGGAGGTATATTCGGACGAGTGCGAAGACCTGGTCAACGACCTGAAGGCCTTCACCATCTGACCCAGCCTGCATCAGGCGCTGCAAACTGCAGCGCCTTTCTTTGAATACAAAGAGGGCAGCACACACTGCCTTCAGAAAGGAATGTCCATGCGGATTTGTGATGCGCACTGCGATACACTTTTCAACCTGGTGACCGCCCCCAAGAATAAGAATGATGTAACCATGGAACGTCTGCTGAAGGGCGGTGTCAGCCTGCAGACCATGGCCATGTATGTGGGCCCCAAGGCTCCCCTGGAAGAGGTGGAGTTGCTGTTTGACCGCATGCTGCAGGCGCTGGAAGGGCTGAAGCAGCAGGGTTGGGTGCTGGCCGATGATCCCAGCGAGGCGGTAGCCGGTGAGGTAAAAATGTTGTTGTCCATCGAAGGCTGTGAGGTTTTTGGCCGCGGTCTTACCGTAATTGAGGAGTACAGGCACAAGGGTGTGCGCATGGCAGCCGTGACCTGGAACCATGAAAATGCCCTGGCCATCCCCGCCTGCCAAGATGAGCAGGCGGGTCTGAAACCCTACGGCCTACAGGCCGTCAAGGAAATGCAAAGGCTGAAGATCGCAGTGGATGTGTCCCACCTGAATCAGGGTGGTTTCTACGACATTCTCAACAAGACCGATGCACCGCCCATGGCCAGCCACAGCTGCTGCCGTGCCCTGCGGGAGCACCGGCGCAACCTGACGGACCAGCAACTCAAGGACCTGTTCCGCGCAGGGGGATATGTGGGGCTCAACTTCTATCCCGCCTTCCTCACCGAAGGCCGATGCACCATGGACACCTTGGTTGACCATTTCGATCACATGATGGACATGGGTGGGGAAGGCAAGATCGGCTTTGGCAGCGACTTCGACGGCATCTCCACCAAACCCGAAGGGTTGGACAACCCCGAGGATTTCCCGGCGCTCCTGCAAAAGCTGCGTGACCGGGGTTACACGGAAAAACAGGTAAAGAGCATAGCGGGCGAAGCCATGATCGACTACTTCGCCCGGCTGTGAGCCCGGTTATGGTCATCCCCTGAAAGGAAGTTTATATTGTGCCACACCCTGGGCAAGACAGGACATCAGGTCAGCGGAGTCATCTATGCGGGCATTGTGTCCATGGATGTGGGCCAGGCTGTGTCAGACCGGGAGGTGGCCTGGGCGGTGGAGCAGGGCATCAATTACTTTGATGTGGCGCCCAGCTACAACGATGCCGAGGAAAAGTTGGGTCCCTCTCTCAAGCCCTACCGCAAGGATGTCTACTTGGCCTGCAAGACGCTGGAGCGCAAGAGGGCAGGTGCCTGGAGGGAACTCCGGCGCTACATGAAGCTGCTGCATACCGACTGGTTTGACAACTACCAACTCCACGCTGTCACTACACCCGGGGATATTGAGGAAGCCTTTGGGCCGGCCGGTGTGATGGAGCTGCTGCGCGACCTGAAGGAAAAGGGCGTGCTTCGCCGGCTGGGCATCACCGCCC
>JAAZBR010000297.1 GCA_012513735.1 Clostridiales bacterium
ACAGGGCAATCTGGTTGCCCAATTAGAATTTTACGGCCGGGCACCGGCCGCGGTTGCGGTCGGTGCCTGCGGCCCTGGCGGCAGAGCCGCTGTTCAGCCGGTGTACGGGAGGTGTATCAGGGCTGTCAGTCGGCCGCGCCCATCTCCCGGGCAAAGGGCAGCATGTCGTCCGGGATTGTAAGCCCAATGGCGTCGCAGTAGGTTTTGTTAATGACCAGCTCATACTTGTCCTGGGCCTGGATGGGCATTTCACTGATCTTTGCGCCATTGAACAGCACATCGATGGCCATAGCGGCGGTCTGATAGCCCAGATCGTAGTAGCTGATGCCCCAGGTGGCCACGCCGCCCTCCATCACCATGCCGCTGTCGCCCGCAAACACGGGAATCTTGGCGGGGACTGCCACATCATACACCACCGGCATGGCCGAGGCAAAGACATTATCGGTGGGAATATAGATGGCGTCGCACTGGGTTACCATGGTCTGGGTGGCCTGCTGCACGTCATTGGAGTTGTGCACAGTGATCTCAGTGACCTCCAACCCCATGGAGGCAATGACATCCTTGGCAATCTGTGCCTGCAGGGTGCTGTTGTCTTCGCTGGCTGTGTACAGGAGGCCGATCTTCTTCAGGTTAGGTACCAGCTTCACCATCAGCTCAATTTGCGCTTTGACATCGTTCATGTCGGTGGTGCCGGATACGTTGTAGCCCGGCTTCTCGTTGGACTGGGCCAGGCGTGCCACCGTATAATCTGTAATGGCGGTGCCCAAGATAGGAATCGTTTCGGTTTTGCCAGCCATGGTCTGGGCGGCCGGTGTGGCAATGGTCAGCACCAGATCCACATTTTCTGAGATAAAGTGATCGGCAATGCTGGCCAGCATGTCTGGGTTGCCCTGGGCATTGCGATGATCCAGCACAATATTCTCGCCGTCTTTGTAGCCTTGGGCTTCCAGACCGTCCTTGAAGCCGCGGTAGGCGTCATCCAGCGCCGGGTGTTCCACAAGCTGCAGGATGCCGACCAAAGGCTTGTCCCCTTCACCCATTGCGGTGAAGGCGGGGATGAGAAGAACCATGGCCAGGAGAATGGACAGAATGCTGTAAAGCTTCTTCATGGGGGGATCTCCCTTCTATGGGCAAAGTGCCCTTGATGAACAAAAACGCCCTCTGCTACGCATGCAGAGGGCGGAAGTTCCGCGGTACCACCTCGGTTTACTGTCAATTTGACAGCCTCATTGGCAACGATGTGCCTTCCCCTGTAACGGAGGGAATCCGGCTCAGCCTACTGACCCGGTGTACAGCGGCCCTGGAGCAGGGGACCCCTGTTGTCCGGCTGTTCAGCCTGCGGCTCCCGGGATGAACTCGCTGCGCCCTTCTGCTTCCTTGCACCAACCGGAAGTTCTCTTAAAGAAGGAGAGATGCAACCACTTTTCCCGATCTTCGCCTGGATGCGCTTATCTTACGTCAAGCCGTTTCCGAGGGACAATGCACGATCTGGTCAACAAGTGGCCAAAAACGCGGAATATGCCCCAAGTACATGTTTTGTACAGACCTTACTGATACTCCTTGGCAAAGGGCTGCAGATCTTCGGGAATGCTCAGGCCGATGGCATCGCACATGGTCTTGTTAATGGTGTACTCGTACTCGGTCTGGGCCTGGATGGCCATCTTGGAGATGTCAGCGCCGTTGAACAGCACATCCACGGCCATCTGCGCCGTCTGCTTGCCCAGGTTGTAGTAGCTGATGCCCACGGTGGCTGTACCGCCGCCCACAATCTGGCCGGCCTCACTGCAGAAAATGGGTATCTTTTTGGCAAGGGCGGCCTCATGCACAATGTGCATGGAGGAGGCGATAATGTTGTCCGTGGGGATATACAGGGCATCGCACTGCTCCACAATGCTCTGGGCAGCCTGCTGCACATCGTTGGAGTTGTTGACGGTCACTTCCACGTATTTCATGCCGGCCTTCTCAATTTCCACCTTGGCCATGCGCGCCTGCAGCACGCTGTTGTCCTCGCTGGAGGTGTACAGCAGGCCGACAGTCTTGGTGTCGGGGGCCATGCGCTTAATCAGGGCGATCTGGTCAACAATGGGGTTGAGGTCGGTGGTGCCGGACACGTTGTAGCCGGGCGCTTCATTGCTCTGCGCCAGGCGGGCATCCACATAATCGGTGATGGCGGTGCCCAAAATCGGGATGGTCTCCGTTTTGCCGGCCATGGTCTGGGCAGCCGGGGTGGCGATGGCCAGCACCAGGTCTGCGTGGACGGAGATGAAGTGATCGGCAATGCTGGCCAGCATGTCGCTGTTGGCCTGAGCATTGCGGGTATCAATGGCGATATTGACGCCGTCCTCATAGCCCAGTTCCTTCAAGCCGTCCTTGAAACCGTTGCACGCGTCATCCAACGCAGGATGCTCTACCAACTGCAGGATGCCGATGAGCGGTTTGTCGGTCTCAGCCAAGCTGCCTGCCAGGCCCCCCACCAGCAGCAGTGCCAGAAGAAGGGCAATCCATTTTTTTGTGCGGTTCATGTTGGTTCTCCTTTCAATGGGGATCCTGGATACAAAACGCCCTCTGCAGTCTGCAGAGGGCGGAGTTCCCGCGGTACCACCTCAGTTCGCCGTCCAAAGACGGCCTCACCGGCAACCAGGTTGCCTGCCCTTGTAACGGGGGGCCCCGTCTAAGCCTACTGGCACTGGGATGCGAACTGGTTCTTGCCCTTATTTCCACATCCGCCGGCTGTTCAGCCCGCAGCTTCCGGGATGTAAGCGCCTGTCCTGCCTTGCCCCTTTACACCGGCCAGGGGCTCTCTGTAAAGGCCGGGGAGAAGCACCATGTTCCCGATCAACGCCTTTCTTTAATGAGTGCATTG
>JAAZBR010000298.1 GCA_012513735.1 Clostridiales bacterium
ACGGGGGACGCCACATCTTTGATGCCCTCAAACCGCTGGCCTTTGACCACCATGCCGTCCCGCACATCCAGGCAGGGGATAATACGCTTGGTGATCATTTCACCACCTCCAGTGCGTCTGTCAGGGCGATGTCACCGGTATACAGCGCCCGCCCGATGATGACGCCGTACAGATCCAGGTCGTTCAAGGCCTCCACATCCTTCAGCGTGGTGACGCCGCCCGAGGCGATCACCTGGAAGCCCCACTGACGGGTGATCTGCGCATACAGCGACAGGTTGGTGCCCCGCATGGCGCCGTCCCGGCTGATATCGGTGGCGATCAGCGTGGCAACGCCCAGTTCGCTCAGGGAATCCAGCAGGTCCTCCATGCCCAGGGTGCTGGTATGCGTCCAGCCCTTGGTGGCCACCTGGCCGTCCCGGATGTCCACGCCCACGGCCAGTTTATCACCGAATGCCTGCACGGCCTCCTTCAGAAAGCCGGGATCCTCTACCGCGGCGGTGCCCAGGATGATGCGCCCGACGCCGCAGTTCAGATACTTCTGGGCGCTCTGCATATCGCGGATGCCGCCCCCAAGCTGCACAAACAGGCCGCTTTCTCGTACGACCCGGGTGATGGTGTCGAAGTTGCGGGTAAGGCCTTCCTTGGCGCCGTCCAGGTCCACCAGGTGCAGGTGGGTGGCGCCATCCATTTCAAAGCGCTGGGCGGCCCGCAGCGGGTTGTCTTCGTAGACGGTTTTCTGCTGGTAGTCGCCCTGGTACAGGCGGACAGCCTGGCCGTCCAGTATGTCAATGGCCGGAAAAACGATCATAGCTCCTCCTCACAAAAGGCGCGCAGGATGTTGAGACCCACGTCGCCGCTTTTCTCGGGGTGAAACTGGCAGCCCCACACCTTGCCCTGGGCAGCGGCGGCTGTGATTGGGCCGCCATACTCGCAGGTGGCGGTAACGCAGGGGCTGTTCACCGCGTGGTAGCTGTGAACAAAATAGACGCAATCCCCCTCCCGGACATGCCGGAACATGGCGTGCTTTTTACCCTGAAAGTGCAGGGCGTTCCAGCCGATCTGGGGGATCTTGAGGGTGTCTGGAATATGCCCCTGAAGGGGCGTCACCTGGCCGGGCAGCAGGCCCAGGCCCGCATGGCGGCCAAACTCCAGCCCCTCTTCAAACAGAAGCTGCATACCCAGGCACACCCCCAGCAGGGGCTTACCGGCCCGGGCGGTCTGCACTACCACCTGATCCAGCCCCCGGGCGCGCAGTTTGTTGGCGGCGTCGCCAAAGGCGCCCACGCCGGGCAGGATCACCCGATCGGCGGAGGCTATCTGCTGCGTATCGCCCGTGACAACGCTGTTTTGCTTAAGCGCACGCAGGGAACACTGCAGCGAGAACAGGTTGCCCACCCCATAGTCCACAATGGCGATCATAGGGTGCCCTTGCTGCTGTTGATGCGGCCCTGCAGGCGGGCGTCTGTTTCCATGGCCTGGCGCAGCGCCCGGGCAAAGCCCTTGAAGGCAGCTTCAATCAGGTGGTGGCTGTTAAAGCCGGCCATCTGCCGGATGTGCAGGGTGATGTCTCCCTCCCTGACCAGCGCCAGGAAAAACTCCCGCGCCAGCTCGGTGTCAAAGCTACCCACCTTGTCAGCCGGGATCTGCATGTCCCAGGCAAGGTACGCGCGGCCGGACAGGTCCAGCGCGGCCAGCACCAGCGTTTCATCCATGGGCAGCAGGCACTGGCCGTAGCGGGCAATGCCCGCCTTGTCCCCTAAGGCCTGCTTCAGCGTCTGGCCCAGGCAAATGCCGATGTCCTCCACTGTGTGGTGGTCGTCCACCTGCCGGTCGCCCTGGCAGGTGAGCTCCAGGTCCATCAGCGCGTGGCGGCACAGGATGTCCAGCATGTGGTCCAGAAAGCCGCAGCCGCTCTGGCCCGTGTACTGGCCGTGGCCATCCAGCCGCAAACTCAGGCGGATATCGGTCTCCTTGGTTTTGCGTGCAATGATGCCCTCTCTCATGGTCTGATTCCTCCGATGATCTGGCGAATATCGGTCAGCAGCTCCTCCATCTGCTCCCTGGTGCCCACGGTGATGCGTACCCAGGCGCGGGTGCGCGGCGCGCTGAAGTAGCGCACCAGAATGCCCCGTTTCTTCAGCGCCAGGTACAGCGCCTCGCCGCCGATCTGCGGGTGGGCGGCAAACAGGAAGTTGGCCTGGCTGGGCAGCACCCGGAAGCCCAGGTGCCCCAGCGCATCCCGGGTGCTTTCCCGGGCTTGCTGGATGGCGCGGCTCTGCAGCTGATAATATTCCTTTTCCTTCAGCGCCGCCAGGCCCAGCATCTGGGTCAGGCTGTTGACGTTGTAGGGGTTGAAGGCATTCTTCAGCTTGCGCAGGTCCTTGATCAGCGCGGCCGGGGCTGCTGCAAAGCCCAGACGGGCGCCCGCCAGCGAGCGGGATTTGGAGAAGGTCTGCACCACGGCCAGGTTGTCATACCGGCCTATAAGCGGCAGACAGCTTTGTCCGCCGAAATCCACATAGGCCTCGTCCACCAGCACCACGCTGCCCGGGTTTTCCTCCGCAATATGCGCAAGTTGCCGGGGCAGCAGGGACAGCCCTGTGGGCGCGTTGGGGTTGGCGATGACGATCAGTCCCTGGGGTAGGCCCAGGTAATCCCGGTCGTCGATGCTGTAGTCTTCCCGCAGGGGCACTTTGACGGCCTTCACGTCATACAGGTCGGCCAGCACAGGATATAGCCCATAGCTGACATCCGGGAAGGCGGCGCCCTGGTGGCCCCAGGCCTGAAAAGCGAAGGCCAGCAGTTCGTCCGAGCCGTTGCCGCACAGGATGTTCTCTGCCTTCAGGCCAGTTGTTTCCGCCAATTTCTGGGTCAGCTTGCTGCATTCCGGGTCATTGTACAGCCGCAGGCGCTGCACCGCCTCCGCCGTCACCGCCCGCTGCACGCCCGGCGCCGGCGGATAGGGGCTTTCGTTGGTGTTCAGCTTCAGGTACTGCCTGTCCTGGGGCTGTTCCCCCGGCGTGTAGGCATCAAACAGGCTGAACCGCGGGTTCATATACTGGCTCATGGCTGTACATCCCCTTCCAGGCGGCTTTCCACGCTGCGGGCGTGGGCCTCCAGCCCTTCGGCCCGGGCGAAGCGGGCCACATCTGCGGCCTCCCGCCGGAGGGCTTCGGGGGTATAATAGCTGAATTGTATCCGCTTGACAAAGTCATCCACCGACAGCGCGCTGGCAAACCGCGCCGTGCCCCCCGTGGGCAGCGTATGATTGGTGCCGGCAAAGTAATCGCCCATGGCCTCCGGGCAGCTTCGGCCCAGGAACACACTGCCCGCGTGCCGCACCTTGTCCAGCCAGTCAAAGGGGTTGTCAAGGCACAGCTCCAGGTGTTCCGGCGCGATCCGGTTGGCGATGTCCACCGCCTCCCCAATGCTGCCCGTCACAATGATGCTGCTGCGGCTGTCGATGGATGCCCGGGCGATCTCCCGCCGGGGCAGACTTTCCACCTGACGCTCCAGCTCCTGCTGCACTGCCTGGGCCAGATCGCGGCTGTCCGTCACCAGCACCGCGCTGGCCAGCTTATCATGCTCGGCCTGGCTCAGCATATCCGCTGCCAGGCAGCGGGGATCGCTTCCGCCGTCCGCCACGATCAGGATCTCGCTGGGCCCGGCGATCATGTCGATAGCCACCTGGCCGAAGGCTTGCCGCTTGGCTTCTGCTACAT
>JAAZBR010000299.1 GCA_012513735.1 Clostridiales bacterium
CGGGCATTCGCACTCCGCAGCAGATCACAATCGCCGGCTCGCGCGCCTGGGCTCGCGCGCACGACATCAAGGAGTCCGAGCGCAAGGCGGAGTATCCTTCGCTACAAGAGGTTATGCCAACGCTCTTCGACGAGCTCAACACCATCCGCAGGCAGCTCGAGACGCATTACAAGGACATGCAGGATATTGAGTTCACCATCGAGGATGGCAAGCTTTACATGCTGCAGACCCGCAATGGCAAGCGCACCGCCGCTGCAGCCGTGAAGATCGCCGTGGACCTGGTGCACGAAGGCATGATCTCCCAGGAAGAAGCCGTGCTGAAGGTGGAGCCCAAGCAGCTTGATACGCTGCTCCACCCCAACTTTGACGCTTCTGCACTGAAATCTGCCCAAGCTATTGCCACCGGCCTGCCCGCCTCCCCCGGCGCTGCCGCAGGCGCCCTGTACTTCACCGCCCATGATGCCGCCGTTGCCGGTAAGGCAGGTAAGGACGTTATCCTGATCCGCGATGAAACCACCCCCGAGGACATTGAGGGCATGGACCTGGCCAAGGGCATCCTGACCGCTCGCGGCGGCATGACCAGCCACGCGGCCGTTGTGGCCCGCGGCATGGGCCGTCCGGCCGTTGTCGGCTGCTCCGCCCTTGTAATCAACGAGGAAAAGAAAACCCTGACCGTCGGCGGCAAAACCTACCATGAAGGCGACGAGGTGTCTTTGGACGGAACCTCCGGCAAGATTTACGCCGGTCTGTTGCCCACGGTGGAAACCACGGTGTCCGGCGACTTTGCCACCCTGATGGGCTGGGCCGACAAGGCCCGCCGCCTGAAGGTGCGCACCAATGCCGATACCCCCCGCGATACCAAGCAGGCAGTGGATTTTGGCGCCGAGGGCATCGGCCTGTGCCGCACGGAGCACATGTTCTTTGAAGCCAGCCGTGTCAAGGCCATGCGTGAAATGATTCTGGCCGACACCGTGGAACAGCGCAAGGCCGCGCTCAACAAGATCCTGCCCATGCAGCAGAAGGACTTTGAGGAGATGTACATCGCCCTGGATGGCCGCCCCATGACGGTGCGCTATCTGGATCCGCCGCTGCATGAGTTCCTGCCCCAGGAGAACATGGTGGAGGAGATCGCTGAGATCGCCAAGGAGCTGGGCACCACCAGCGAAAAAATCCAGGAAAAGATCAGCGCTCTGCATGAGTTCAACCCCATGATGGGCCACCGTGGCTGCCGTCTGGCTGTCACCTATCCCGAGATCGCCGAAATGCAGACCCGTGCGGTGCTGCAGGCTGCCCTCAAGGTGCGCAAGGAAAAGGGTATCGATGTCAAACCCGAGATCATGATCCCGCTGGTGGGTATTGTCAAGGAGCTGCAATTCGTCAAGAATGTCGTGTTGGAGACCGCTGAGAAGATCTTCGCCGAGCAGGGCCAGCGCATTGAGTTCCAGGTGGGCACCATGATTGAAATCCCCCGTGCCTGTGTGGTGGCCGATGACATTGCCAAGGAAGCCGAGTTCTTCAGCTTTGGCACCAACGACCTGACCCAGATGAGCTTTGGCTTCAGCCGTGATGATGCCGGCAAGTTCCTGGAGGAGTACTACAACAACAAGGTGCTGGAGAGCGATCCCTTTGCCCGCCTGGATCAGGAGGGTGTGGGTGTGCTGGTGAAGATGGCCGTCGAAAAGGGCCGTGCTCAGCGCCCCGACCTGAAGCTGGGTATCTGCGGCGAGCATGGCGGCGATCCCTCCACGGTGGAGTTCTGCCACAATGTGGGCCTTAACTATGTGAGCTGCTCGCCCTTCCGCGTGCCGATCGCACGC
Organism: Clostridiales bacterium; assembly: GCA_012513735.1. GTDB lineage: Bacteria > Bacillota > Clostridia > Christensenellales > Aristaeellaceae > UBA1038. The sequence goes on from JAAZBR010000299.1 coordinate 1,818, forward strand.
CTGGCAGCCGCACAGGCCGCCATCAAGGAAAAGAGCGCAAAGTAAAAACTTCTCACTGTAATAACAGGGCTGCTGCAGCATCATGCTGGGGCAGCCCCTCTCCTTACATATAGCTTTTGTATAGTGCAATAGTGAGCTGCGCAAAGCAATGGCCGGTTTTGCACGATTTCGCTTTTTGCGGTATAATAATTATAACTGCCGTTAACAACGCATTGTGGTGCCCGAATCACGGCGCTGCAGGCAGTGAATACAGATTGAGAGGTATACAATGAGTAACCAAGCAACGCTGACCATAGAAGCCCGAGGCAAGCTGAGCAAAGGACAGAAGAAGGATTTGCGCAAGGCCGGCCTGGTGCCCGCTTCCGTCGACCGCAAGGGGGAGGAGTCCCTCGCCTGCACAGTGCGCCGCGATGAGCTGCAGCGTGCCCTGGCTGGTTACGGCGTCACGGGCATCTACAAGCTGCAGATGGGCAGAAAGAAGCCCATCACCGCCATGCTGCGGGAGGTGCAGTCTGCGCCCCTGACCCGCGAGTGGCTGCACGTCACCTTCCAGCAGGTGCTGATGACCGAGGAAACCAAGGTGGATCTGCCCATCGTGCTGCAGGGTCTGGATACGCTGCAGTACAACGGCTTTGAATACACCCAGGCCCGGGACAGCCTGCAGGTGCGCGGCTTGCCCGGCGACTTCCCACCCGCCATCGAGGTAGATATCAGCGCTATGCAGGCCGGTGAAAATCTGACCGTCGGCGAATTACCCTTGCCCGAGGGCGTTGAAACCGATGTGGAGCCGGATCTGCTGGTGCTGTCCGTCAGCCACCCGCGCGTGCGCGAGGAGGACGTGGAAGAGGCCGCTTCAGAGGAAGGTGTGGAAACTGTGGAAGAGCCTGCGACCGAGGAGTAACCCCTCCTATTTCGGAACCAAAACATGGAGCCCGGGCGCCCTTGCTGATGAGGGGCCCGGGTTTTGTTTGTCAAAGACTTGCATCTGTCAATTCCATAATTCGTTCAGGTGTTTATACTCATTCCAAACGGTAACGCATCATCGCGCTGGTGTTTTTGCCCCGCTGCTGTGTCAGCTGTTCGGTCGGCGTAGCGCTGCTACGCTTTGCTCATCTGCTCCTTGCAGGGGAGCAAAAACCCACACCGCTTTGGATGCGTTACCGTTTTACATGAGTATTACGGCGTGAAAACGGTGCAGTCGACCTGGGGATAGCGCAATTGACAGCCGCCGGCAGGGCCGATATAGTAGGCCCATACCGATTGTATACATGAAGACGGGAGGACCGGCATGGACTACGCGAGAGAATCCCTGCGTCTGCACGGCGAGTGGAAGGGCAAAATTACCATGGAAGCGGCGGTACCTGTCCGCAACAAGGAGGATCTGTCCCTGGCCTATACCCCCGGTGTGGCAGCCCCCTGCCTGGAGATACAGAAGGACGTCAACAAAAGCTATGACCTGACACGGCGCTGGAACATGTGCCTGGTGGTCACCGATGGCAGCGCAGTGCTGGGCCTGGGCGATATCGGCCCCGAGGCCGGCATGCCCGTCATGGAGGGCAAGTGTGTGCTGTTCAAGGCCTTTGGCGGGGTGGACGCCTTTCCGCTGTGCATCAAGTCCCAGGATGTGGATACCATTGTGGAAACCATCTACCAGGTGTCCGGCTCTTTTGGCGGCGTCAACCTGGAAGACATCGCCGCTCCCCGCTGCTTTGAAATCGAGCGCAGGCTGAAAGAACGCTGCGACATCCCCATTTTCCATGACGACCAGCACGGCACCGCCATCATTACGCTGGCCGGGTTGCTCAATGCCCTCAAGGTGGCGGGCAAACGAAAAGAAGACGTGCGTGTTGTCATCAACGGCGCCGGCGCCGCGGCCATTGCCATCACCAAATTGCTGTTTTCCGACGGGTTCCGCGATGTGCTGCTGTGCGACCGCAAGGGCATTATCTTCGAAGGCCGCAGCGAAGGTATGAACGATATCAAGCGCGAGATGGCGCGGATCACCAACCGGGGCAAGCTGCAGGGCACCTTGGCGGATGCGCTGCAGAGGGCTGATGTATTCATCGGCGTGTCTGCGCCCGGCACCGTCACCACCCAGATGGTTGAGACCATGGCCAAGGACGCCATTGTGTTTGCCTGCGCCAACCCCACGCCCGAGATTTTCCCCGACGAAGCCAAAGCGGGCGGCGCCAGGGTGGTTGCCACCGGCCGCAGCGATTTCCCCAATCAGATCAACAACGTGCTGGCCTTCCCCGGCGTGTTCCGAGGCACCTTTGACGTACGCGCCAGCGATATCAACGATGCCATGAAGCTGGCGGCCGCTCGGGCGTTGGCCGGGTTGATCGGCCCCGATGAGCTGACCGAGGATTACATCATCCCCGCCCCCTTTGATCCCCGCGTGCGGGATGCCGTGGCCCGGGCCGTGGCCCAGGCTGCCCGGGACAGCGGTGTCAGCCGCATTTGACAGGATAGGGGAAAGAACGTGCTCCCTTTAACCGTCGGGCAGCCTGCCCCGGCAGGCGCCCTGCCCCAGGAGGTTCCACGCGCTGCGGATGACCGGGTGCAGGGCATCCGCCAGAAGCTGTGGGCGCTGCGGGATCCAAGCTACCATGCGTTTATCGCCAAGTTGGTGCCCACTGTGCCTCCGGAAAAGATCATGGGTGTGCGCACTCCCGCCTTGCGGCAGTTCGCCAGGGAGTTGAGCAGGGCGGATGGAGAGCCCCAGGCCGCCTTTATGGAGGCTCTGCCTCACCATTTTCTGGAAGAAAACGGGCTGCATGCCTTTTTAATCGCCTCCATAGCGGATATGGACAGGGCTCTGACCTGCACCGAAGCCTTCCTGCCATACATCGACAACTGGGCCACCTGCGACAGTTTTTCACCCAAGGTGTTTGGACGAAACAGGCAGCAGCTTTTTCCCCGGATCCTCAACTGGCTTCAGTCGGATCATCCCTACACCCAGCGGTTTGCCATGGGCATGCTGATGCAGCACTTCCTGGACGAGGCCTTCACGCCGCAGCTTCCTGCCTTGGTGGCCGGGGTTCAAAGCGACCACTACTACGTGCAGATGATGCAGGCTTGGTATTTCAGCATGGCGCTGGTGGAGCAGCAGGAGGCCACCCTTCCCTGGCTGCAGGAGGGTTGGCTGCCGCGCTTTGTGCACAACAAGGCCATCCAGAAGGCAGTGGAAAGCCACCGAGTTGCAGCCGATACCAAGGCATACCTGAAAACCCTGCGCAGGCGGGCCGAAGGACAGAAGTAGCTCTTTTCAGCCAGGGCCGAATTCCGAATCCATTATATACGAACAGGAGAGCCACCATGCATGTAAATTCACTGGACCGACAGGGCGAGGGCAGGGGGCTGCGTACCCGCACCGGCCGCAGCCTGCTGCTGTGTTTTCTCATTGGCTGGCTGGGCATCTATGCCAGCACCCTGAGCGCCCTGGCGGACAGGCTGGCCGCCCAGTTTGCCATTCCGGCGGAGTCTGCGGGCATGTTCCTGTCTGCCCATGCCGCCGGTATGTTTGTCAGCGTGCTGGTCAGCGGCGCCGTGGCGGACAGCCTGGGCAAACGACGTATTGTGCTGTTTGCTACCCCGCTGGTGATTGTGGGCCTGGTGATCTGTGCCTTTGCGCCCTCGCTGCCGGTGCTGCTGGCGGGCCAGTTCCTGACGGGCATGGGTTTCAGCCCCTGCGAAGCCATTGGCAGCGCCCTGCTGACCGATGAAAACCCGGACCAGGCCACCCGTTGGATGAACATCTCCCAGATCTTCTTTTGCCTGGGCGCGGTGGGCGCCCCCCTGGCGGTGCTGTGGTACCTGACGGAGGCGAACGGCATCTACCGCCATGTGCTGCTGTTTATTGCCGCGCTGGTAGGGGTGACGGCCCTGCTGATCGCCCTGGCCGGGGGCAATATGGCTGCCAGCCGGCAAAGCAAGGGCGGACAGCTCAACCTGTTCACCGTGCTGAGGGACAAGCGGGTGGTGCTGTGCGGCATCATGGTGTTCCTGTACCTGGGCTATGAGAGCGTAGGGCCGGTGTACTTTAAGCAGTTTTTTCTCAGCCGGGGGGCCACGGCCATTGCGGCAGACGCCTCCATTTCGGTATTCTGGGGCGCCATGATCGTGATGCGCTTTGTGGGCGCCTGGATGGACGGCAAGGAAACCGTCAGCCTGCGCTGGTTCACCCTGATGGTGCCCCTGGGCGTAGCGGTGGGCCTGCTGGCCAGCAGCGACGTCCTGCGCCTGGTGGCCATGGCGCTGTATGGCGCGGGCTGCGGCTCCGCCTGGCCCATGCTGTTTGTGCTGGCCAGCCGCGCCTTCCCCGAGCGCAGCGGCGCTACCTTTGCCGTGATGATGTTGTTCACCACGGCGGGCAACACGCTGTTTCCCCTGCTGATCGGCAACTGGGTGGCCAACCCCCAGATTACCATGATCCTGTGCGGGGCGCTGGCGGTGCTGGTCAGCCTGCTCGGGGGCGTGCTGGAGCGCACACAGAAGACGCTAACAGCAACCTGACGGCTTTTTAATATCTCTGAGCCTGCCAGACAATACGCGGCAGGCTTTTTGCTGCCATAGCCGGAGCATCGTCCGATTCATTGTATACAAAAAACTCACTAATTGGGCTTGCGCAATCGATTCCGCTATGATACGATACATGTATCAACTGGCGGAATAGATACCAAGTGGGTCAAAATGAACGAACATAGGGTTGTCAGGCTTAAGGACATTGCCCAGGAACTGGGGCTTTCGGAATCCACCGTCTCACGCGCTCTCAGCGGCACCGGCCGCGTCAGCGAGGCAACCCGCCTGTTGGTGCAGCAAGCCGTCAAGAAACGCGATTACACCCCCAACGACATTGCCCGGTCGCTGCGGCGCAGGGACGGGCGCAGTATCGGCATCATCGTCACCGACATCACCAACATTTTTTTCGCTTCCGTACTGAAGGGCGCCCAGATGGTGGCCCACGAGCAGGGATATTCCACCTTGCTTAGCAACTCCGATGAGGATCCGGCTCTTGAAACAGCCTCCCTTCGGCTGATGCTGCAAAAACAGGTGTCCGGTTTGATTCTGGCCACTGTGGGGGGCAGCCCCAACCAATTGGCCCAGTGCAGGCGACAAGGGGTGCCCATCGTTTTCATCGACAACCTGCCCAACCTGGGCTATCCCTACGATTCGGTGTCTGTGGACAACCACAAATCCGCTTACTTGCTGACCTGCAAGCTGCTGAAACGGGGCATGCGCCGTATCGGGGTGATTACCGGGCCCCTGGGTCAGTCCTCAGGCCTACACCGCTGGGAGGGATATGAGCGGGCCATGCAGGAAGCCGGATGCCCCATTTACCGGCCCTGGGTCAAGCAGGGGGACTTCCGGGTGGAGAGCGGCTATGCCGCCATGAGCAGCATGCTGGCCCAGCAGGAGACGCCCCAGGCAGTGCTGATTGCCAACAACTACATGGCCTTCGGCGCCATCCGTGCCATCCGGGAGCGGGGGTGGCAGGTGCCCCGGGACATTGCCATTGTTTCCTTCGACACCGAGGACATCAGTGGCCTGATGCATCCCTCCATCACCACCATGAACCAGCCTGCAGTGGAGATCGGCCGGCAGGCTGCTGAGATCCTGATTGACCGCCTGACGGACAACGCCCCTGAGGATGCTGTGGCCAGGGTGCTGGATCCCATCTTTGTGGAGGGGACTTCCTGGTAAAAATAGGCACACCGGCCAACTTATGATTATTTCGGAACGCGCAATCGATTGCGCTCAGGGTTCCCTTGCGAACATGCAGACCAACTAACAGTAGGAGAAGGGCCTGATGAGTGAACTGATCCGTATGGAGCATATCAGCAAAGAGTTTCCCGGCGTCAAGGCACTGGATGACGTCAGCTTTTCGCTGAACGCCGGGGAAGTGCACGCCTTGGTCGGTGAAAACGGCGCAGGCAAGTCCACGCTGATGAAGGTGCTGACGGGCGTCTACAGCAAGGATGCTGGCCAGGTGTATGTCAGAGGGCAAGAAGTTCACATCCGCAACGTCCGTGATTCCCAGGCCCTGGGCATTGTCATGATCCATCAGGAGCTGAACCTGATGAACCACCTTACCGTAGCGCAGAACATTTTCATCGGTCGGGAACAGCGGGGCAAAGCCCGGTTGTTCCTGAAAGATGCTGTGCTGGAAGAAAAAACAGCCGAGCTGATGCGCCGCCTGAATGCCGATATTGACCCCCACACCAAAGTAGGTAACCTCAGCGTGGCCAAGCAGCAGATGGTGGAAATTGCCAAGGCCCTCTCCTACAACTCAGAAGTGCTGATCATGGATGAGCCCACGGCTTCTCTGACCGATGCAGAGATTGACGATTTGTTCCGCGTCATCCGCCTGCTGCGGCAGGAGGGGAAGGGAATCATCTACATCTCTCACCGGCTGGACGAGTTGAAGCGCATCACCGACCGCATCACCGTCATGCGGGATGGCTGCTATATCGATACGCTGCCCACCGATGGAGTGGAAACGCGGCAGATCATCAACCTGATGGTGGGGCGCGAGCTGACCGCGGAGAAAAGCAACCGCAAGGTGCCGGAGGATACCCCGGTGGTGCTGGAGGTGCGGGGCATCAGCAGGGGCCGCCAGGTGAAGGATGTTAGCTTTCAGGTGCGCAGGGGCGAAATTTTGGGCATCGCAGGGCTGATGGGAGCAGGCCGTACCGAAACCGCCCGGGCCATCTACGGCGCCGACAAGCGGGATGCGGGGGAGGTGCTGGTGAATGGTCAGCCGGTTCGCATTGATACCCCGGTTGATGCCGTGCGCCACGGAATC
>JAAZBR010000033.1 GCA_012513735.1 Clostridiales bacterium
CGATCAGGTCCAGGTCTGCCGCCAGGCGGTTGCGAAGCTGTCCCATGGCGGTCAACGCCACCAGGCGCTTGTCCGCAATCAGGAACAGGGCATCCCCTGCCTCCACCTTCATGTGGTCCAATAGCTTCTCCAGCGCCTTGGGCTTCATATTCTTGGCAAAGCTGGACCGCTGGGTGCCATCGGGCTGCAAGGCCAGCCAGGCCATGCCCTTGACATGATAGGTCTTGGCAAATTCGTTCAGGGCATCCATTTCCTTACGGGACAGGCGCTCCGCCGCCCCCTTGGCCACCAATGCGCAGACACGGTTGCCTGCAGCCACCGCTTGCTCAAAAATAGAAAACCCGCAATCCGCCACTACCTCGCTCACATTGCTGATGGGCATATCAAAGCGAAGGTCCGGCTTATCACTCCCATAGGTTTCCATGGCGGTTTGCCAAGTCATGCGCGGCAGCGGAAGCGAAAGCTCAATGTCCTTCACCTGCCGGAAAACCTCGGCAAAGGCCCCCTCCACAACCGATTGCACATCCTGGGGCTCCACAAAGGACATCTCCAGATCAAGCTGGGTAAACTCGGGTTGCCTGTCAGCGCGGCTGTCTTCATCGCGGAAGCAGCGGGCAAACTGGAAGTACTTGTCCATGCCGGCCAGCATCAGCAGCTGTTTGTAAATCTGCGGGCTTTGGGGCAGCGCATAGCAGGTACCGGGGTGGATGCGGCTGGGCACCAGAAAGTCGCGCGCTCCCTCCGGGGTGGACTTGGTCAGTATCGGCGTCTCAAACTCTGTAAAGCCAACACTTAGCATGTGGCTGCGAATGGCGTTGATCACCCGGCTGCGCTGGATCATGATCTGCTGCATGGACGGCTTGCGCAAATCCAGGTAGCGGTACTTGAGGCGCACCGTTTCATTGTCCTTGGCTCCATCCTCAATGTAGATGGGAGGCGTCTCTGCTTTGTTCAGCAGCTTAGCGTCGGTAACAAGCAGTTCCACACTGCCCGTTTCCATCTGCTGGTTGACGGCCGACGCTTCCCGGCGCGCCAGCACGCCCCGTACGGCGACCACGTACTCGCTGCGCAGCGCTTCACCGATGGCATAGGTCTGGGCATCCAGCTTGTCCGCATTGAACACCACCTGCACCATGCCGCTGATATCCCGCAGCCAGACAAAAATGATACCGCCCATATTGCGTGAACGCTGCACCCACCCCATCAGGGTCAGGCTGCGCCCCACCATCCCCTCGTTCACCTCGCCACAGCGACAATCACGCTTCCAACCACCCAAAAACTCAGCCATTTTATGCCTCCTCAGTTGCCGCTGCGATCTGTACGATCTGCAGCGCTGCGTTGTCCAGATTGATTTCCTGTTCTTCACCTGATACCATGTCCCGCAACTTCACCACCCCGCGGGCAAGCTCGTCCCCTCCCAGGATGGCCACATAGGGAATACCCAGCTTATTGGCATACTTAAACTGTGCCTTAAGCCCACGACCCGTATGATCGCAGTCGGCCTTTAAACCGGCGGCTCGCAGTTGCTGAGTCAGAGAGAATGCGGCCTGTACCGTCTCCTCACCCGTCTGCACCACGAATACCTGGCACAGCAAGGGTTCGGGCAGCACAATCCCCCGGTGATCCAGCTCCATCAGCACGCGCTCCATTCCCAGGCCAAAGCCCACGCCGCTTAAGGAAGGCCCGCCGATTTGCTCCACCAGCCCATCGTAGCGGCCACCCCCGCAAAGCGCCAGGCCCTCCCGTACACCCTGCATGATGATCTCAAACACGGTTTTCGTGTAGTAATCCAGCCCGCGCACAATATGCGTGTCCACCTCAAAGGACACATCCGCTGCCTTCAGCAGCGCCTGCAGGCCGGAGAAATGTGTGCTGCACTCTTCACACAGCATATCCAGCATCACCGGGGCATCGGTCACAATAGCCTTGCAGCGGTCCTCTTTGCAGTCCAACACCCGCAGGGGGTTGCGCTCAAAGCGCTGCTGGCAATTGCGACACAGATGATCCATGTTACCCCGCAGAAAACTCCTGAGCTTCTCATGATAGAGAGGACGGCAGACAGGGCAGCCAATGGAGTTGATGTGCACTTTCAGGTCATCAAGACCAAGATTCTTCAACAGGCGCAGCAGAACAACAATCAGCTCCGCATCCGCAGAGGGTTCCTTGGCGCCAAAGCACTCCATGCCAAACTGGTGGTGCTCCCGCAGGCGTCCATGCTGCGGGTTTTCATAACGAAAAATGGGATTGTTCAGATAATACATCTTGATGGGCAAGGGATCCGCATACAGCTTGCCCTCAATCATGGCGCGCGCCGCCCCTGCGGTGCCCTCGGGTTTCAGGGTGATGGAACGGCCGCCCTTGTCCTCAAAGGTATACATTTCCTTTTGCACAATATCTGTGGTATCGCCCACGCCCCGTAAAAAAAGCTCCGTGTGTTCAAACACAGGGGTACGGATCTCCCGATAGCCGGCTTCTGCGGCTGTCCTGCGCAGAACGTTTTCAATATGCTGCCAGCGATAGCTTTCCTTGGGCAGACAATCCTTTGTCCCCTTGGGGGCCTGTATCATGTGATTCCCTCCAAAAAAAGTCCCAGCATAATTGCTTGGGACGAATTGCTTCGCGGTGCCACCCAGCTTGCACGCAAGTGCCGCTTTGAGCCCTTATCGCGGGATACGCCGATAAAACCGGTTGGCTCCGGGGTGTCCTGCAGACGCCTTGCCGGGGACTTCCAGCCAATGATCCCCTTCTCTGAAAGCGACGGCTCCCTGCCTCTTCCCATCATCGCCAATAGCAGTATTATAGAATAGGCTCGATTCTGTTGTCAACAAATTTCAATATCCAAGGTATTGACAAGAAAACGCATCTGAGTTATTATAATATTCGCGTCGCAAGGCGTATGACGCGGGGTAGAGCAGTTCGGTAGCTCGTCGGGCTCATAACCCGGAGGTC
>JAAZBR010000300.1 GCA_012513735.1 Clostridiales bacterium
CAGCTACCTGCTGCGGGTGGCCTCCCGCCTGGTGCTTCTGCCGCTGGTGGCAGGTATCAGCTATGAAGTGTTGAAGGGCCTGGCCCACGCCAACTCGCCCCTGGCCCGCGCCTTGCGCTGGCCCGGCATGCAGTTGCAGCGGCTGACCACCCGGGAGCCCACTTTGGATATGCTGGAGGTGGCCATCGCCTCCATGAACGCCGCGCTGCACGGCCTGCCCGAGGGGGAAAGGACCGAGAAAGGGTATGTGATCCTCCCCAAGGCGGAGGCCGCTGCGGCCGCCGAGGCATGAACCTGCGCACCGCCCTGGGCCGGGGCGCCCTCCGGCTGCAGGCAGCCGGTGTGCCCGACCCGGACATCGACGCTGCCCTGTTGCTGGGCAGCGTTGTTTGCATGGGACGATTGCAGATTCTGGCCCAGGGAGACCTGGCGCTGACCGATGACCAGCGGGCAGCTTTTGATGATCTGCTGGCCCGCCGCGCCGGGCGCGAGCCCCTGCAGTATATTCTGGGTTCCACCGGCTTCATGGGCCACGATTTTTTGTGCCGGCCAGGGGTGCTGATCCCCCGGCCCGATACCGAGACGCTGTGCCTTCAGGGGCTGGAGCGCCTGCAGCCGGGCCAGCGGGCGCTGGACCTGTGCTGCGGCTCGGGGGCGGTGGGCATCAGCCTGAAGCTGGCAGAACCATCGGCCCAGGTATGGCTGAGCGACATCGCTGACGACGCCCTTGCCCTGTCCCGGGAGAATGCCCGCCGCCTGCAGGCGAATGTAAACTTAGTGCAAGGCGATCTGTTTGCTGCCGTCACGGGCGCCTTTGACCTGATCTGCTGCAACCCGCCCTACATCCCCACCGGACAGCTTCCCCGCCTGCAGCAGGAGGTGCAGCGGGAGCCCGCGCTGGCGCTGGATGGTGGCCAGGATGGCCTGTATTTCTACCGGCGCATTGTAAAGGAGGCCCCTGCCTATTTAACCCCCCGGGGCTGGCTGCTGCTGGAGCTGGGAGACGGTCAGGATAAGGTCCTGCAGGCCATGGCGCAAGTTGATTTTGACACGATCAGCGTGTATGATGATTTAAGTGGGCTGCCGCGCGTATTGGCCGCCCGTCGAAAGGAAAACCATGCCGTCCCTTGACGAACAGTTCACCTGGATGGACGCCCGGTATGATGAGCTGGGCATCGCCTGTAGCCAGAACGACATCATTGCCGACCTGCCCCGCTGGCAGGCCCTGATGAAGGAGCGTGCCGGCCTGGAAGAGCCGGTGCAGACCTGGCGAGCCTACCAGAAGCTGCTGCAGGAGCTGGCCAGTACCCGAGAGCTGCTGGACAGCCCCGACCTGGCCGACATGGCCAAGGAGGAGCTTGCTCACCTGGAGCAGCAGCAGCAAAAGCTGCGCCACCAGCTCAAGGTGTTTTTGATCCCCAAAGATCCCAACGACGAGCGCAACGTGGTGATGGAGATCCGCGGCGGCGCCGGCGGCGACGAGGCCAGCCTTTTCGGCGCCTTGCTGCTGCGCATGTATACCCGCTATGCGGAGCGCCACAACCTGCAGGTGGGCGAGGTGGACATCAGTTGGACGGAGCTGGGTGGCGTCAAGGAAGCCGTGTTCACCCTGTCGGGCCAGGGCGCCTACAGCCGCATGAAGTTTGAGTCCGGCGTCCACCGCATCCAGCGGGTGCCCAGCACCGAAAGCCAGGGCCGCATCCACACCAGCACCGCCACCGTGGCTGTGCTGCCGGAGGTGGATGAGGTGGACGTGCAGATCAACCCCCAGGACCTGCGCATCGACACCTTCCGTGCCAGCGGCCAGGGAGGCCAGCACGTCAACCGGACGGACTCCGCCGTGCGCATCACCCACCTGCCCACGGGCATCGTGGCCACCTGCCAGGATGAGAAAAGCCAGATCAAAAACCGCGAGCAGGCCATGAAGGTGCTGCGCAGCCGCATCTACGAGCAGGAGCAGGCCAAAATGGACGCCGCCTATGCCCAAAGCCGCCGGGGACAAATCGGCACGGGCGACCGCAGCGAGCGCATCCGTACATACAATTTCCCCCAGGGCCGGGTGACCGATCACCGCATCGGCCTGACGCTGTACCGCATCAACGAGATCATGGACGGCGACCTGGATGAACTGATCGACGCGCTGACCATGGAGGCTCAGGGCCAGAGCATGAGGGAACTGGCGCTGGGCGAGGAGTAACTCCGCCGCAGCCGGCAACGCGCATCAGGCAGACACCGCTTTTCATTGATTTTCATCTATATCAGCCAGAGCAAGGGAGGCTCCTATGCAGGGAAGACAATCGCCGGACAGGCGGCCCATGTCCCAGGCCAACAAGCTGCTGATCGTGGTCAGCGTGCTGGTCATCTTCGGCATGGGCTTTCTTTCCATCTACTTTGGCGGCCGGGACGCCCGCCAGCAGGTTGCCAGCGCAACGCCCACGCCGGAAATGACCCTGCCGCCCCAAGAGCAGTTGACCACCATTGATGAAGCGCTGGAAAGCATCACCCCTACACCTCCCCCCACGCCCATCATCATGCAGATGGCCACGCCGGTGCCCACCGCAGTGCCCAACTTCCAGATGACGCCCCAGCCCACCGACATCCCCACCCTCAAGAAGGGCTCCAGCGGGGATGATGTGCGCAAGCTGCAGGCCCGCCTGGTCGAGCTGAAATACCTGCGCGCCGGCGCCGATGACGGCCAGTTTGGCAAGGGCACCGAAAATGCGGTCAAGGCGTTCCAGTCCACCAACGGCCTGAACGCGGATGGTGCAGCAGGTGCCAAAACCCTGACGCTGCTGTATTCCGATGCCGCCAAGCCCAAGCAGAAATAAACCAGGCACAAAAGCCTCCTGCCACCTTCGCCTTGTGCGGAACCGTGAACCAAAGAAGACGGCGCCCTTTTCGGGCGTCGTCTTGTTTTATACTGATGTAAAACTTTAATGCATCCAAAGCGGTATGGGCTTTTGGTTCACTGCAAGGAGAAGATGAGGGAGGCGTAGCGGCGCTACACCGACCGAGCACGCGACGATGCGTTAAAGTATGGAATCAGTATTATACAAGAATACAAGGCGATATGCATTGACAAGTCAAAATCAGTTCATGTAACAATATTTTAAGCGATTAAAAAAGCAGGTTGTTTTGGCAG
>JAAZBR010000301.1 GCA_012513735.1 Clostridiales bacterium
TCATTGGAGGGGACATCAGGCAGCGCGGGCACCTCATAATCCGCCTCAATAAGATAATCCACTTCATCCACCCGCACAAAAGCGTCGCCAAAGGTACGCGGGTAATGGGGGTTGATCTCCAGAATCACCAGATCAGCCGCAGCAATCATCTGCATCTCATAGGTGTTGGAGCAGCTCAGCGAGATATTGCCGTGCTCATCAGGCATGGCGGCGGCGCCCACATAGATATTGGGCTTGCGGTGCGCCAGGCGCTTGGTAGCCGCAAAGTGCAGGCAGTTGGGTACAAATGAAGTGTTGCCCATTTTGTGCGCCTTGCGGGTGGCCGGGCTGTAGAACCAACTGTCGTGAATAAAGCTCATCTTGTACTGCGGGTCGTTGAAACAGGGGTAATCAGCCATGGGCAGGCAAGTGGAGATGATCACATCCCGCAACCTATCTGCAGCGGTATGAAGCTGGCTGAAAAAATCGTTGGCGGTCGAACATCCCAAACCCGTGACGATGTAGTCGTTGGACTTTACCTTGTCGATCGCTTCCTGAACAGTGATGACCTTGCTCTTGTAATCCATATTTGTTCCTTTCTGGGCTTACACAGCTCTGTACCCGCGATCGCATCATGCAGCCACGGCGGGCATGTTGACTCCGTACAGGAGGGGGAGGAAGCCCGCGGGCTCCCTCCCCCGGCAGGTACAGGGGATATTATTTCATGTTCAGCAGTTCATCAATGGACTTCATGCCGTCCACAGTGATGAAGGCAGTGGCCAAATCGGTATAGTTCTTCACGTACTTGGCAAACGCCATGCCGTCCAGGCCAATGCGCTGGCCGTTGGAATAGTCCACGCCACCGGAAATCGGCACATTGATACGGGCGGATTCCATGGCCTCCAGGAAAGCATCACGGGTGATGTCCTTATCAGCCAGGCGCTGGATGCCCTCCATGAAAACCTTGACAGCAATGTAGCTGCTCATGGAATAGGCGCTGATGCTGTAGGCGGCGGCTGCATCTTCGGTGACGTAGCCCTTTTCCTTGCCCCACTCCAGCACAGCCAGGAACTCGGCGATGTCGGCCTTCTGACGGTCTGTCTGCGCAGCGGGATCGATAACCACCCAGGCGCCGCCGTAGATGTCGCCGGCATCCGCCTCATTGGCCACCTCAGGCACATAGGTGGGGGCAACGTTGACGTAGGAGATGATCACCGGAATGCCGCGGGTTTCGGGGTTCTGCTGCATAGCGGTGTAAATGCCGTTGAAATAGGGTTGGTTGCCACCAATGATAACCACATCATTGCCGGCCAACTGGGCAACCTGGCTGGTGAGCTCATCGGCTACGGTGGTGTTCACCTGCACACCGGTAACAACGGGACGCTTGGCTTCTTCAATCAGGCCCATCTGCAGCTGCACGCCCTGGTTGACCTGGTTGCCGGCATCGTCCGCAGAGTAAATCAAACCGATCTTGGATACCTTTTCCACGCCGGAATCCGCAATGCCGGGCATGTTCATGGCACGCAGCAGCATGACACGGCCTTCGGTGATGTAGATGGGCTGCACCGGGAAGGTAAAGCGCTCGTTGCCCTCGGCGGGCAGATAGTACTGCAGGGCGGAGCCGGTGCCCCAGTAGACGGAAGGCACGCCACTTTCCACGATGTAGTCCTGCGTGGCAGCGATGATCCAGGTTCCCA
>JAAZBR010000302.1 GCA_012513735.1 Clostridiales bacterium
ATACCCTGCGCACGCCCTTCTCCTCCTGGGCAGTGATATGCCCACCGGCCGTTAACATCCGGATCGCCCGCCTGCTGGCGTTAAACTCCACCGGCAGGGCGACCAGCGCAAACACGACTGCCAGCGCAAACAGCACAATACCAATGGTGACCAGGGGGCGGAGGGAGAACACCAGCCCCGCAATGACCACCGGAATGCCCAAAGTTGAACCGATGTTGACAACAGGAACCAAAGCTGAGCGCAGTGACAGTGAGCCGTAGCCCTCCTTTTTCTGCATGGCATGCCCCGCTTCATGGGCAGCAATCCCAAGGGCTGCCACGCTGGGGGAGTTATACACCCCTTCAGACAACGACAGAGTCTCGGAGCGCGGATCATAGTGGTCCGTCAACTGCCCGGCAACCGGCGCAATGGTGACTGCGCTGTTGCCATTTTCCTGCAATATCTGCTGCGCCACCTGCGCCGCAGGCAGGCCGCGCTGGGTCATGACCTTTCCATACTTGTTATAGGCGGACTTGACCCAGGCCTGCGCAGCCAGCGTCAGCAAAAATCCCGCAATGACCAGCAGATAGGTTGAATCGTAATAATACATCGCTTGCACCTCCTTCTTAATTATACACCAGCGCGCCCCTTCTACCCAGCACCAGATTAACATCTTCCTGTATATCCGATGCCTGCCGTGCGCCGTTCTGCTTGTCTTTTGCCATCGGGCAGGCTATGATGAGGCCAATACATCGTACGGAGGCATTCCTTGCAGAAGAATCAGGTGCTTGACCTAACCGTGGCGTCCTATGGCGCCGAGGCGGAGGGGTTGTGCCGTCATGAAGGAATGGTTGTTTTTGTGCCCGGCGGCCTGGCGGGGGAAGAAATCCGCGCTCAGGTGCTGAAGGTACAGAAGAACCATGCCTATGGAAAGCTGCTGGAAGTGATCACCTCTTCCCCTGCCCGCACGGAGCCCCCCTGCCCTTATTATGACAGTTGCGGTGGCTGCAGTTGTCAGCACATGGAGTATGCCGAGGAGCTTCGTTTCAAGCAGAACCTGGTGCAGGATGCCATGCGCCGTATCGGTGGAATCGATCTCACAGACTTGCCCATACTGAGCATGGAGAATCCGTGGCGCTACCGCAACAAAGCCGCGCTGCCAATAGCCAGCGTAGAGGAACAACCCCGCGCCGGCTTTTACCGCCGCCGAAGCCACCGCATTGTGCCGGTGGATCAGTGCCTGATCAATACCCGAGAGAGCGATGCAGTAGTCCCCGTGGTGCTATCCTGGATGAAGCAAAACAGCGTCCCGGCCTACTCGGAGGAAGAACACGCGGGCTTGATTCGCCACCTGGTAACCCGCACCAACCGTCAAGGTGAGCTGATGGTGGTGCTGGTCATCAACGGCACCCTGTTGCCTGCCGCTGATGACCTGGTCTTTTCCCTGCGTGAAGAGCTGCCCAGCCTGCATTCGTTGCATATTTCCTGCAACCAGCAACGCACCAATGCCATCCTGGGGCAGGAATGCCTTCTGCTGTGGGGGCAGGAGCACCTGGTAGACAGCCTGTGCGGTTTGGAGTACCGCCTGTCCCTCCTCTCCTTCTTCCAGGTGAATGCACTGCAGGCGGAGCGGCTGTACCTGCGCGCGCTGGAAATGGCAGCCCCAACCACCCGGGATCTTGTGATGGATCTGTACTGCGGGGCAGGCACCATCAGTTGTCTGTTTGCAAGGCACTGCCAGCAAGTCATTGGCATTGAGATCGTCCCCCAGGCAGTGGAGGATGCCCGCCATAATGCAGCGTTCAACGGCATTGATAATGCGGCCTTTCACTGTGCTGCAGCTGAAGTGCTGATGCCGCAATTGGTGGCGCAGGGACAGCGGCCGGATATCGTGGTGCTTGATCCCCCGCGCAAGGGTGCAGAGGCGCCTGTGCTACAGGCGATCAGCCAGGCCTCTCCGCGCTGCATCGTCTATATTAGTTGTCATCCGGGTACCCAGGCCAGGGATGCCCGTCTGCTGTGCAATCAAGGTTGGCAGGTGACCAATGCTTGTGCAGTTGATATGTTCTGTAAAACAGCCGGGGTGGAGAACATCCTGCTGTTTGAAAGGAGGTAGCCCTGTTGTTCGCCGCCAAACCTGAGTATACGCAGTTTCCGCGCCGACGGCTCATTCAACTGCTCTTTCCGCTGCTGATTGAGCAGTTGATCATCGTGGGCGTCAGCCTGATCGATGCTGTCATGCTGACATCCGTCCATGAAGCTGCCTATTCGGCTATTTCGCTGGTGGATATGGTGAACCTGCTTCTTACGCAGATCTTTATGGCCATCGGTGCAGGCGGCAGCATTGTCGCGGCCCAATATGTCGGTAAACGGGATCGCAAGGGAGCGCTGGACACAGCGAATCAGACTGTCCTGCTTGTGGCAATCGTTTCTGTGGGGCTCAGCTTGCTGACACTGACCATGAACCGGCTCTTGCTCGGAGCAATGTATCCGCATATTTCCCCCATCACAATGGCCTATTCAGTGGAGTATCTGGCGCTCTCCGCCATCTCCTATCCCTTCTATGCGGTATTCTACTGTGGCTCCAGCCTGCTCTATGCGCAAAGCAACAGCAGAAGCTCCATGTTCGCCAGCCTGTTAATGAACCTGCTGAAGGTGGGACTGAACCTGCTGTTCATCCGCGTGCTGGGCCTGGGGGTGCTGGGCATTGGGTTGGCAACCATCCTGTCCCGTGCCACCGGCGCCTTTGTGGTCACCCGCATGCTGCTGGACAGGCAGGCGATCATTCACTACAGCTGGCCCTTTTCCCTGAAACTGGCCCTGCAGGTAGACAAGCGTATTTTCAAGGTGGCGGGCCCTTCGGGCATCGAGAACGTATTGTTCCTGACAGGAAAACTGATCATTGGCACGATCTTTGCCAGCTTTTCGGGCGCCATGATTGCCGCCAATGCGGCCAGCAATACCATCAGCTCGCTGATCAACGTGCCGGCGGCCGCCATCAACCTGACCACCATTACAGTGGTTGGGCAGTGTGTAGGCGCCGGCTTGCTGGAAGAGGCAGAATACAATACCAAGCGCCTGCTGTCCATCCGCTACATTGCACACATCATCATGAGCTCGGTGCTGTTCCTGTTCGCGGAACCTTTGGTACGCATGCTGGGGATCAGCGAGGAGGCTGCCCTCATCAGTATTGATATTCTGCGTATCTATGCCGTGGTTTTCTTCCTCTTCGAGCCGCCCGCTTTCGGTCTGCCCAACACCCTCAGAGCATCCGGTGATACCAAGTACACCATGTACGGTTCCCTTCTCAGCATATTCTTGCGCGTTGCCTTCTCCTACCTGCTCGTCTATGGCTTCGGCCTGGAGTTGCACGGTATCTGGATCGCCATGTACCTTGACTGGATTGTCCGGGGCGCGTTGTTCATCCCGCGGTTCCGCAGCGGCGCATGGAAAAAGCACAGCCTGGTGTAAGCCAGCCCGTGCCTTGGTTTCTTGCTTTGTAGCTCAGTAGGGATGAATGCGGTTCAGGTCCCTGGTATCGCTGAGGGTATCCTCTCCCACTAGGCCCACCAGCAGATGGGCATCGGTCAACTCATCATAGGTGGCGGTGCGCAGCACACGGAAGTTTTCAATCTGTCCGGTGCTGGTGACGTGCATGCGTGGACCTGTACAGTGATGCAGGTCCTTGCCTATGTAAATATGCTCCTCATCGGCAAAGCTGATGGGCAGATCCTTGGCAATAAGGTCGCGCACAAAGCTTTCCAGCTCATCCAGATCGATGTCCACCTCATGGGGAAAGCGCAGCACAAAGCCATGGCGGATGTCGCCATGGGCATATTCCCGTTTGCGGTACAGGCGCAGATAGCGCTCTGTCAGGTCCTCCGCCGAATGGGCCATGCGCCTATATTTGATGGAAGAGAACACAACCTGCGCGATATCATCCGGCTCCGGCCCAAACATGGTAGGCCGGCTGACAATCACCTCATCCCCAATTCCAATCAGCAGTTGGGCGTTGAAATCCAGCAGCGGGTACAGCAGGTCGAAGTGCTCCACCACCACACGGCGCCCCTTGTTGATGACCTCCCTGACAGCCTCCGCAATGACATGCCGCTGGGTAAACGCTTCTTCAAAGCGCACATCCACATGATAGGTATGGGGCTGATAGAAGCCATGTTCCTGCAGGTCCAGCAGCGGCAGGGGCCTCACATTGACGCCGTTGTCATCGTTGGTCAGCTCCAGCCCCGGGAACATGCCGCGGATCAGCAGGCTTTTGCCCGAACCAGCCTCACCAATGATACCGATCAGCTTGTCAAAGGCGCTAAGATGGCGCTGCGCCACCATATTGCCCAGTTGCACCATGCGCTTATAGCCCCGGGGGGCAAAATAGACGCTGTAGAGCGGATGCAGCTCAACCTGCTGAATGGCCATTGGCAGTGTACACTCCTATTCCCGCCTTGCGCAGCGCAAGGATGCGGCGCATCTCATTGTAGCAGATCATATATCCTTCATCCACACCCATCCCCGGCTTGGCCAGGATCTGATCAGCATGGGTGGCCATGGCGCAATGCACGCACACCTGGGCAGAGCGATCCGTTTCATTGCAGGTGCCGCCCTGATAGGCGCCAATCCCCTTCTCTTCGCAGTACAGCATGGCTTCAATGGTGTTGTGGATGCTGCCCAGGTCGGGTGTCTTAACCTGGATCATATGGCCTGCCTTGTTGTCAGCAAAGTACATGACGTCATCCAGCGTGTTGCACCACTCGTCCGCCACCAGCTCCACGGGAATGCCCAAGCGGTCCACCACTTCCCGCAGTCCGCGCAGGTCACGCATCTGGGCTTCCCGCCCGTCAGAATCCATAGGCCCCTCGATGCGCAGATCATAGGGCTTTGCCGCCTCCACCAGCGTCTTCAGATAGGCGGCGATGCCCTCATAGTTGTCATTGCCGAATACCTGGCCGATGGTACCATACACATCAATGTGAAGAATGGGCTTGTAGCCTTCATAGGGCGCGTGCTCGCTGATCCGCTGCCTGAGCCATTTCACATACTCCAGCAGCTTCTCTCCCTGACTTCCCAGCTTGGACACGCTGTTGAAGAGTCCATGGGGCAGAACGTCGGAGCCCTTCATGATCATCTTGTCGCTGTTCAGGTAACGGTCATCGCCAGACTGCGAGAAGATGTGCAGCGGCACATCCTGCACCGTCGTACCGTATTCCTTTGCCACCACATCGCACATGTTCAACCCCTGGGCCTTGGCCACCACATCCAGAATAGCCTGGGACACCCCATAGCGAATGGCAGTATGCAGCCGCTTGCCGTCCACGTGCATGTGGTCGATTTCTGCCGCCAATTCCCTGAAGCTGTTGACCTCCCGGCCGACCAGGTGTTTTGCTACCTCGCCCTCAATGAGCGGAATGAAGCTGTCCGCCAAAAACAGCGGGTCACGGCCTCCCGCCCCGGAATACTGCACGGCCGCGCAGTCGCCATAGCCCACCTGTCCACCCTCCAGCACAATCATCACGCTGATGGCCTCACCGGCCTGACGGATGCGCGAAAAACCCGCCGTCACAGGCTCACCCACATACAGGGTGCCATCCATTTGTGCGCCGGCCTTGATGGCCTTCTGGTCATCGAAATAGAATCCCGTGCGTCCAGCCGCACAAACCACCTTGGCAATTTTCATTCTCTTTCTCCTTATGCACGCGGTCTGCCTACCAGGCAGCTTTTGCTGATTGCGTAGATATCATCGATAACCATCTGAAAGCTGACGGCCCGGTTTTCATGAGCGGCCCGCTGTGCAATATGTTCCCGGTGGAATTCCTTGATCTCAGGCGTGAACGGCAAGTTGCCCGTGTCCAGGAAGCGGACGGCACCATGGTTGTCCCGGGCAGGCATGATTTTGCCTGCATTGAACCGACTGGGGGCAAAGGGCACATCGATCACGCCCGCCTGGAATGCCCGGACGGTGCCGATGGCAATATCGCCTTCGCCCAGCTCCAGCGTCTTG
>JAAZBR010000303.1 GCA_012513735.1 Clostridiales bacterium
TGGCACCGACGACAACAGCGCCCAAGTGTATGGGTGCGCGGGGCTGAGAAACACCTCTTCCGTTGTCCCGGTTTCGACTATCTTGCCGGCATACATCACGTTCACTCGATCGGCGATCTTGGCCACTACCCCCAGGTCGTGGGTGATGTAGATCAGGCTGAGGCCGTAGCGGGACTGCAGATTTTTGAGCAGGTGCAGAATCTGGGCCTGTATGGTCACATCCAACGCGGTGGTGGGCTCATCGCAGATCAATATCTCCGGCACACAGGCCATGGCGATGGCAATGACCACCCGCTGGCGCATGCCGCCGGAAAACTCGTGGGGATACTGCTTGTAGCGGCGCTCGGGCTCGGTGATGCCCACGTCGGTCAGCAGCTCGATGGTGCGGCGCTTGGCTTCCTCCCTGGACACCTTGTTGTGCAAAGTAAAGGCCTCCTGCACCTGCTTGCCGATGGTCTTCAGCGGGTTCAGGCTGGTCATGGGGTCCTGGAACACCATGGCGATGCGCTTGCCGCGGATGCGCAGCCAGTCCTTCTCGGTTTTGAACTGGGCCAGATCATAACCTCCATAGTGAATAGAACCACGATCAATCCAGCCGTTGTTGTCCAGCAGACCGATGAAGGTTTTGGTGAATACGCTCTTGCCAGAGCCGGATTCGCCCACAATGGCCAGGCTCTCGCCCTTGTACAGCTCCATGTTGATGCCGCGGATGGCCGTCAGCGTCTGGCCCCGCAGTTTGAACTTGACCACCAGGTCTTCCACGGTGAGGATGGGTTCGGTGTATGGATATTCGCTCATCTTGCCCCTCCTACCGGTGGTTGCGCGGGTCGGACGCATCAGCAAACGCGTTGCCCAGCGCATAGAAGGAGATGGTGATGGCCGAGACCACCAGCACCGGGAACAATAGCTGATACTGCTGGCTGGGCACCAGCATCACCTTGCGCCCCTCATTGATCAGGTTGCCCAGGCTGGGGATGGACACCGGCAAGCCAAGGCCGATATAGGTCAGGAAAACCTCGGACCCGATGGCCTCCGGGATCGCCCGCGCGCTCTGCAGCATAATCACGGAGATCAACTGGGGCAGTATGTTTTTGATCACGATGCGGTAAGCCGGGGTGCCCAGGCAGCGGGAGGCCAGGTTGAACTCCCGGTCCCGGTAGATCAGGATCAGGTTGCGGATGTACTTGGACATGCCGATCCAGCCGGTCAGGCACATGACAAAGATCATGGTGCCCAGGCTGGGCCGCAGGATATACATCAACAGCATGCGCAGCACCGTATAGGGAATGTTGTCAAACAGGTTGTAGATCTCGGTAAACAGCTTCTCCCACCTGCGGGCATAGCCCCAGATGGCGCCCAGCACGATGCCGATGATGTTGTTGCTCAGCGCCACGCACAGGCCAATAAACAGCGACGTGCGGGTGCCCGACCAGATGCGGGACCAGATATCCTGGCCGATGTTGTTGGTGCCGAACCAGAACTCCTCATTGGGGGGCACGTTCATCAGGGTCTTGCCCTGGGCATCGTTGTACACCTGGTAGGAGTCCTTCTGGTTGGGCAGCAAAGGCTGGATAAAGGTGAAGGCCAGCAGCAGCACCAGGAAGCCCAGCAAAAAGACCGCGGTCTTCTTTTGGAAAAACACATGGAAGGTGCTGCGCCAGTAGGAGTAGTTGGAGTAGCCGATGCGCTCGGCATCCATACAATCCCGCTCCGCCCTCTCAAACAGGTCGTCAGACACGGTTGGAGGCACACCCTGGTCCAGCTCTTCCTGAAAGCCCTGCTGCAGCTTGTCCACCTTGCGGTCCTTAAACCGGCTGAAGAGAGGGCCGCGGGTATTCTTTTCGGTACTCATCGGCTTTCCCCCTTCTTGGTCAGCTTAATGCGCGGATCGCACAGCATCATGGCGATGTCGCCCAGCAACAGCCCGGTGATGCTGATGATGGAGTACAGCAGCACCATGGCCTGCACCATGGTGTTATCCTGGCGCTGGATCGACTGAATCAGCAGGCCGCCCATGCCCGGAATAGAAAACAAAGATTCTACATACAGCGAACCCGATATGGTAAACAA
>JAAZBR010000304.1 GCA_012513735.1 Clostridiales bacterium
AGCGGGCGGGGGATACCCTGACCCTGGTGACGCTGCATGCCATTGGCGACTGCCGGCTGACCCCCGTAAGCGTTGACCAGGCCGCCCGGTGGGTGCGGGCGGGGTGTGCGGCATGAATATGCGTGTGCAGCCGGGGCGGCTGTGCGGCACGCTGGCCGCCATCCCCAGCAAAAGCGTAGCCCACCGGCTGCTGATCGCGGCCGCCCTTTGCGACGCCCCCACCCGGATTGCCTGTGCAGGCACCTCCCGGGATATTGAGGCCACCGTCCGTTGCCTCACGGCGCTGTGCGCCGACATCGGGCAGGATGAAGCGGGCTTTGACGTGCGGCCCCTGGGCGTCATCCAGGGGGGCCAGCTCTTTTGCGGTGAAAGCGGCAGCACGTGGCGGTTTCTGCTGCCTGTGGCCTGTGCGCTGGGGGCGAACAGCACCTTTCATCTAGAGGGCCGCCTGCCCCAGCGGCCCATGGACGCCCTCTACCAGGCGCTGGAGGGGCAGGGCATCCGCATGGTGGGCAAGGATACGCCCTCGGTGCAGGCCCTGGGCCTGTTGCGGGGCGGCGTGTTCATGCTGCCGGGGGATGTGTCCAGCCAGTTTATCAGCGGGCTGCTGCTGGCAGCGCCGCTGACGGGGGCGGACTGCACCATCGTGGTGGAAGGCCCCCTGGCCTCCCGGCCCTATGTGGATATCACCCTGCAGGCCCTTCAGCTATTCGGGGTGCAGGCCCATTGGCAGGGCAACAGCCTGCTGGTGCCCGGCGGCCAGCGCTATGTCAGCCCCGGCCCCTTGAGCGTGGAGGGGGATTGGAGCAACGCGGCTTTGCTGCTGTGCGGGGCGGCGGCAGGGCGGGGGGATTTGACCCTCACCGGCCTTCCTGCCGGCTCGGCCCAGGGGGACCGGGTGATCGTGGACATGTTGCGCCGCTTTGGCGCCCGGGTGCAGCAGGGGGCGGACAGCGTGCATGTGCAGGGCGGGCCGCTTCATGCGGCCACGGTGGATATCAACGACTGTCCCGACCTGGCCCCCGCCATTGCGCTGCTGGCGGCGGCGGCGGAGGGCCGGAGCCAGCTTTCGGGCATCAGCCGTCTGCGCATCAAGGAGTCGGACCGCGTCCGCAGCATCCTGCATACTTTGAACACCCTGGGCGTCAGCGCCCATGCCGAGGATGACAGCCTGTTCATCACGGGCGGCCCGGTCACAGGCGGTATTTGCCCGGGCTGGGACGATCACCGCATCGTCATGCTGGCGGCGCTGCTGGGCGGCCAGGCGGCCGGGGACATCACCATTCTGGGGGCGCAGGCGGTGCACAAAAGCTACCCCCGCTTCTTTGAAGACATGGCCGGCCTGGGCATTGTTGTGCAGCCGGCGGAGGGCTGAGATGGGTTCGATTTACGGCCGGAACATCCGGGTATCCCTGTTTGGGCAAAGCCACGGCCAGGGCGTGGGCGTGGTGATTGACGGGCTGCCGGCGGGCTTTGCCCCCGATTTGGCCCGGCTGCGCGCCTTTATGAAGCGCCGGGCGCCGGGGCAAAGCCTGCTCGCCACCCAGCGGCAGGAGGCCGACCTGTTTGAGGTGCTGGGCGGCCTGCATCAGGGCCGCCTGTGCGGCGCGCCCTTCGCGGCCTTCATCCGCAACACCGATACCCGCAGCGGCGATTATGCCCCGCTGCAGCGGCTGCCCCGGCCCGGCCATGCGGATTACCCCGCCCATGTGAAGTACGCGGGCTTTCAGGATAGCGCGGGCGGCGGGCACTTCTCGGCCCGGCTGACGGCGCCCCTGTGCCTGGCAGGCGGCCTGCTGCTGCAGATGCTGGAGCAGCAGGGCATTACTATCGGCGCCCATGTGGCCGCTATCGGCGATGTGCAGGATGCGCCCTTTGACCCGGTGCGGCCCCAACTCCATCAGGTGCAGGGGGAGCATATCCCCGTGCTGTCCGCAGAAGCGGGGGAACAGATGGCCGCCCGGGTGGACGCCGCCCGGCTGGCCGGGGATTCCCTGGGCGGCATCATCGAGTGCGCGGCCACCGGCCTGCCCGTGGGCTGGGGCGAGCCCATGTTTGAGGGCCTGGAAAACCGCATCGCCCAGGCGGTGTTTGGCATCCCGGCGGTAAAGGGC
>JAAZBR010000034.1 GCA_012513735.1 Clostridiales bacterium
GATCGAGGCGGCTTCGCCCAACGCATGGAAGCGGATTCAGGAGCGCCGGCGCTTTATGATCGACGTTCTGGGCATTCGCCTGTCCGAAGACATCCTGCCTACCTCCGATATCCCCGGTGTGATATTCCCCTATCTGCAGGATCTTTCTATTGTTATCGCCTTTGAAGGCTAAAACCGAAGGCATAGAAGTGTCCATCCTGAGATGCAAAATGGTGTGGTGCGACCGCAAAGACCTGTCAAGTAAGCCGGCATTGCCGACAGCAGACACTCACAGGATCTACAGGAAGTGAGGAAGGATGCCATGAGGATAGCCTTTCTGGGCGCGGGCAAGATTGCGCACACTGTTGCACGAACCTTAACACAGGTGCCGTCTCTCAAACTCTATGCGGTTGCCGCCCGGGACAAAAACAGGGCGGAGGCCTTTGCCAGCCAGTACGGTTTTACCAAGGCCTATGGAAGCTACGAGGAGATGCTTGCCGATCCCCAAGTGGAGCTGGTGTATATCTCCACTGTCAACAACCTGCACTTTGAGCACATGACCCTTTGCATTCGTGCGAAGAAGCCGGTGCTCTGTGAAAAGCCCTTCACCTCCACCGCCCGGGAGGCGCGGGAGGTGCTGGCCATGGCCGCAAGGGAGAAGGTATTTGTGGGCGAGGCGATCTGGCCCCGCTATGTACCGCTGGCGGATACCATTGTGCAGTTGGTGAACAGCGGCCGGCTGGGCGAGATAGTCAGCCTGCAGGCCAACCTGGGCTATCCGGTATCGCGGGTGCCGCGGCTGGACAGGTTGGATCTATCCGGCGGTGCGTTGCTGGATATCGGCGTCTATACGCTGACATTTGCCTCCCTTTGCTTTGGGGATGAGGTGGCCGGTTTTGACAGCACGGTGCGAAAGTCCCCCTCCGGGGTGGACCAGCAGAGCATGGTGCAGCTGTGTTACGCCAATGGACGTCGGGCCTACCTGTTGTCCAGCAGCCTGACTGCCACAGACCGCACCGGTGTGATCTACGGCAGCCAGGGTTACGCCGTGGTGCACAATATCAACAACTACCAGGGTGTGGACATATATAATGCCGGGAATGAGTTAGTGCAGCAGATCAAGGCGCCTCCGCAGATTTCTGGATATGAGTACCAGTTTCTTGCCTGTGCGGAGGCAGTCCGCAAAGGAGAGCTTGAACCCGCTCAGATGCCCCACCAGACCACCATTCGTATCATGGATCTGATGGACAGCATCCGGCATAGTTGGAGCCTGTACTACCCGGGCGAGGAAGCCGGGAAATAGTCGGGGCATTGCCATATCTTTCCTGCAACGCGGCCTGGCTTTCGAAGGCCACCCGCGCAGACTGACTACCGTCAGTTTGTGCGGGTTTTCTGCACTTTATGTAAAGAATTCGTTCAGTATCATACCAGTGAAGGGGCACCGGCTGCAGCAGATGCTGCTTCAACCGAAGGAATACAATAGCGTGCGCAGCGCCAGCGCAAGGCCGGTGTGCAGGCTGTCGATGCTGATCCATTCCTCATAGGTGTGGGCACGCCCTCCTTCGATCAGACCGAAGGTAACAGCCGGGATACCCATGGACAGGGGGATGTTGGCGTCCGTGGAGCTAGCCTCCATCTTGACCTCTCCCGGATAGAGGGCACGCATATCGCTCAGGCTGCGGTCGATCAGCCTTTGGTGCTTTTCGGGGTCGATGTCCCCGTTGCAGGGACGGATGCCCAGCACTTCCACATTTACCCTGATCCCCCTGCTGTGGAAACTGTCCACAATGCTGCGGAAGGATGCCTCCATGGCGCGCAGACAATCCCTGTCCTCGGAGCGGAATTCGTAGAGCATCTGTGCGGACTCTGCGATGGTATTGACGGTGGTGCCGCCCTCGATCACCCCCACGTTGTAGGTGGTCTTGGCTTTGGTGGGCACCTGCTGCTGGTGCAGGCTGACGATCATCTCCGCCAGCCGGTGGATGGCACTTTCGTTACCAAAGGCACCGTAGGAGTCGCCGCCCTCCGCCTGCACCTGCACCCGGTAGCGCTGGGATCCCACCGCGGTGGCGGTGCACTTTCTCAGCGTACCATCAAAGGAGATGAACTCCACCGTCCTGTCGCCATATTGCTGCATGATCTGCCGACAACCCTTCAGGTTGCCCAGGCCCTCTTCACCGGCGTTGGCTGCCATCACCACATTGAGGCGGGGCTTTAGTCCCTGTTCCAGCACATAGGCTGCGGCCATCAGCAGACAGACCAGGTTGGCTGTGTCATCCCCTACACCGGGCGCCAGCAGCCGCCCGTTTTCTCCGGTGACGGCAATGGGGCCTTCGTCGGGAAATACAATATCGGTGTGGGCCATCAGGATGGCTGTATCCCGGGTGTCCAGGCTTGTAAAGGGCAGCACCACGTTCAGTGCCTCGTCGATATAGGCGTCTGTGCCACCTTTCTGGTGCAGCCATGCAAGCACCCGCTCGGCACGCCTGCCCTCCTGCCCCGAGGGGGCAGGAATGGCAGCCAGCTCCTTCAGCAGGGCCAGCGCCTCCTCAAAGTGGGTTGCGGCGTAGGCGTGCAGTGCATCTCTTGTTAGCATGGACAAACTCCTCTCTGTGAAATGGCGAGGCAGCGCGGTTGCTCTTTCTGGCGCCACGGATAGCGAAAAAACTCCTTTGGCAGCACTCATCTTGTGCTGCGCTGCCAAGCTTCATCCCGGGCCCGGGACAAACGGAAGCCCGGCCTGCGAATGGACCAGGCCGGGCTTTAGCTTACACTCTATTGTTCCGTTTCCTGCTTTTCCACATCCATGATCATGCCTACGCGACGGGCGTGGCGCCCACCTTCAAACTTCTCCGTCAGGAAGGTGCGCACGATCAGCTTAGCCACCTCGGTGCCAATCACCCGGGCGCCGATGGCAATCATGTTGGCGTCGTTGTGCCGGCGCGCCATCAGGGCACTGTAGGGCTCTGACACCATGGCACAGCGAATGCCGCGCACCTTGTTGGCCGTCAGGCCAATGCCGATGCCTGTGCCGCAAATGACAATGCCCAAGTCACAGCGGCCCTCGGCTACTGCACGGGCTGCTTTTTCGCCGCTGGCCGGGTAGTCAAAGCTTTCGTCTGTGTTGGGACCGCAATCCTCATACGAAAGGCCTAATTCGTCCAGCACTTCGATCACAGCCTGCTTCATTTCAAGGGCGGTATGGTCATTGCCAATGGCGATCATGTCGTTTCCTCCTGCGGTCCGTAATGCCATTCATTGTACTCAGGGAATGCCGCCATGGCAAGCACACACTAGGCAGTCGGGCGGCTGTTATCATCGTTGTACAGGTCCAGAAGGCACATCTGGGTGATGGGGTGGCGGCGGATCTCAGCCGTTCTTCCCGGGCCCTGCCACCTTTGCTCCACCTGTTGCCTGGTTCCGTCCGGTCACATAGGTATACAGCCCGGCGGCAATCAGGTCGCCGTGTTGGTTGTAGCCCTTGATATCGCTGGTCAGCAATGTGCGGCCATGCTTCAGCTCTGTGGCCACCATGGTCACCGTGTCGCCCACCCGGCAGGGGCGGAGGAAGTTCAGCTTGCCCTCCACCGTGGGGGTGGGATCCTGGCCTCTGAAGCAGGCGCAGGCGCCGGCGGTGTCGGCCAGCGCCATCAGCACCCCGCCGTGGACGGTGCCGATTGGATTACAGTGTCTTTGTTCCACCAGCAGCGAGAGGGAGGCCTCCCCGTCTCGTACATAGTCAACCTTCGTGCCCAGCATGTAATCAAAGGCGGACACGTTCTCTCTCAGCAGTTGTTCCAGTTGGGTCAATGCAGTCTCTTTCCGCCCGATTGACGGGCTGCTTATTATTGATACAGCATCCGGCGAAGGCGCTTTGGATCCGGCAATCCGGCGCCGCTAAATCCCGGCTCTGCCCCGGACACTACGCGAGTGTACACAGGATACACAAAAAGCGCAAGCAGAACACTAACAGGGCTTCTGTCTCGCAGTATACGCACAAAAAGGGCGGGGTGGCGGCTGATGCCACACATGCCCGCCCGAATACCCAGGCATATACTACTTACAGCAGGGCAAACCCCTTGTTGAACAGCCTGTGCATATCTGTCCATGCCTGGTCCCGGGTGCGGCAGTTGAGCACCACAGCCAGCAGCCGTTTGCTGTCCCGGTCGGCGCAGCCCACATAGCACAGGCCGGCAGCGCGGGTATAGCCGCTTTTGATGCCCCAGGCGTCCTGATAGTAGAACAGGGAATCAGGCTTGAACAGGTCCGTGCTGACCTGGATCAGCAGGGGTTCCCGCCGGGAGGTCTTCTGCAGCGTCCACTCGGTGGTATGCAGAAAATCAACAAAGGCCGGCATACTGAGGCCGTGCAGCGTCAGCAGCGCCAGGTCCCAGGCGGTGGTGTAATGCTGGGCATTGTGATAGCCGTGGGGGTTGACAAAGTGGGAGTCCTTCATGCCGATCTGCTCTGCCCGCTGGTTCATGCGCTCCACAAAAGCCTCCACGGAGCCAGCACACAGCACGGCCACCGCATTGGCTGCGTCGTTGCCGCTGCGCAGCATCAGGCCATACAGCAGATCCTTCACTGTCATCCTCTCGCCCGGTGTCACCGGCACGACGGAACTGTCCTCCGGCACATCGGCCGCTGCCTTGGGGATGGTGATGGTCTGGTCCAGCGGCAGCGTTTCCAGGGCCAGTATCAGCGTCATGATCTTGGTGGTGCTGGCGGGATACAGGCGCTTGCTGGCCTCCTTCTGCAGGAAGACCCGGCCCGTGGCGGGCTCCATCACCAAAGCCGCACGACCGTACAGGTCATTCCCTGTCAGGCTGGCCGGCTGTTCATCCTGGAAGGTCTGGGGCACGCGCAGACCCAGGCCCTGCAAGTTGCTGCTGAGGGCTGTGCGGGTCACATGGTCTGCCATACCGCTGACCGAAGCCCCCTGCA
>JAAZBR010000305.1 GCA_012513735.1 Clostridiales bacterium
AATCTCTTATACCTCTTTTGACTGTGTATCCTGCTCAATACTGAACAATTTCTCCGGGTGGTACCGCACCTTGCCCACTGTGCTGCGGCCATACTCAATGGCAGCAGCAGGGCAGTGATGGACGCAGCGCAGACAGAGAGTACATTGAGGTTTTATCCATTTGGGGGAACCGCTCAGCAGTTGAATGGCCTGGACAGGGCAATCCTTTTCGCACAGGCCGCAGCCAATGCACCGGACAGTGACATAAAAATGCCGGGTATGCCGCGCCCTGTCATACATGCCCTGGGCCAGGGGCAGTCCCCGCTGCAAAAAGATGGAAGTGGGGGCGCCCTGTTTTTTACTGATCTTGTCGGCAACCTCAGGAAGCTTCATCAAAGCTGCATCGATGGCCTTCCTGGCGGTTTCCGGTCGCTGAAT
Organism: Clostridiales bacterium; assembly: GCA_012513735.1. Classification (GTDB taxonomy): domain Bacteria; phylum Bacillota; class Clostridia; order Christensenellales; family Aristaeellaceae; genus UBA1038. The sequence goes on from JAAZBR010000305.1 coordinate 418, forward strand.
TCGATGCAGCGGGATGTAGTTGGTGGTCATGACCAGGGCATGCACGTAGATTTCGTGGAATCCCAGGCGCCGCCCTTGCCGGGTCATCAGCGAAGCCCCCGCCCCCAAAGCGCCGCCGCATGTGATCACCAGGTGCAGTTCATGCCGGTTCAACTGCTGATGTTGGGCCAAATACTCCAAGACAATGCTGGGCAATGTCCAGAAGTACAACGGCGCCACCAACACCAGCCTTTCCCCCTTGTGCAGCGCAGGCGGCGCTCCCTGCTCCAGGTTGTAAATCTTTTCTTGCATCAGCGCAGCAAGCCTATGTGCGACCAGCTTGCTGTTGCCGGTTCCGCTGAAATACAGGATCATCCGCTCATCACCCCTCTTGATCCGCTGATTATATCAGCGGATAGGGATGTTTGTGTTCGCCTGATGTAAAATTTCAGTTCGCCCCTTGTTCAATGTTCAGGATAAACTGATCCAAAGCGGCTTCCACCTCTTGCCCGTGTCCCTGCATCAAATGACCACCATTTTCAAACAGCAGCAGTTGGTGGGTTTGAAACCGGGGCGCAGCCTGTTCCATGGCGGAAGCGTCCACCAGCTTGTCGTCCCTGGCGCCGATGATCAGCACCGGGCAAGCAATCTCTTCAATGGGGTAATCAGCAAAACGCCTGACCATATCCGGGTTGGTCACCTGCGCGTCCAGCCGCATGCCGTCCACGCGCAGATGCAGGGGCAACATGCCGTTCACCGTATCCGGTTCCATGCCCATCAGCGGTGAAAAAAGGCCCCGAAAAGCCCACATCACAAAATCGTTCATGGTAAACGCCGGAGGCCCCTGCCAGGCGCTGAACGTTTGTGGCAGCGTTGTTTCCGGCATGGCTGAAGAATAAAGAATGAGGCCCTTGCAGCGCTCCGGATAATCCAGTGCAAAGCGAATGGCCGGCGTGCCGCCGGCGGAGGTGCCCAGCACATAGGCCTGCTGGATCCCCAGCGCATCCAGCAACTGGGCAAAAACGGTTGCCTGAGCCTTGACGCTGGCGTCCTCCGGCAAGGGGCTGCCCGGATAGCCAAAGCGGGAGGGGGCCAGCAGCCTGTATTTGCTTTCCTTCCCCGCCACCGCGTCATACGCCTGATCAAACCCGCCGCTGATGCCATGGGAGACCAAAATGGCCGGACCTTCGCCCCTGTCCACGTAGCTGATCTGTCCATGGGGCAAGTCCAGGGTGTGTGCGCCATAGGATGCCAGCCTGGCTTCAGCCTCCCTCAGCGCACCTTGCAGAGTGATCCCCTGCAGGATTGCCCAGATACTGATCAGTGCAACCAGTCCCAACACCACAAGCCGCACTACGCGGCGTTTTTTTCTTTTCATTATGTCTATCCTTTCTGTTTGATATATGTCTTGCACAACCCGCGCACATGCTCAGCCAGCATACCGCGTGCCGCAGGCTCGTATTCCGGCTCCCGGTCACAGCGGAGAAGCAGGAAGTAGATGGGGGCATAAA
>JAAZBR010000306.1 GCA_012513735.1 Clostridiales bacterium
GCCTTGCGCTGGCTGTGCAAAGGCGATACACTGCATCAATCAACGGATTCGCGAGGGCTGTACGCCCGGGAGGAGAAACCTATGCCGCTCAGCATTTCCAGCATTTGCCGTAACATCACCCCCTCCACCACCCTGCGCCTGAACGCCTTGGTGGCTGAGAAGCGCAAGCAGGGGCTGGATGTGATCAGCCTGGCCGCCGGGGAGCCCGATTTTGACACGCCGGAGCACATCAAGCAGGCGGCCCGGGAGGCCATTGACAAGGGCTATACCAAATATACCGCGTCTTCCGGCCTGCCGGAGCTGCGCAGGGCGCTCAGCGAGCACATCCGCAGCACCAAGGGGCTGAGCTACCAGCCGGGGGAAATCATCGTAGGCACCGGGGCCAAGCAGGTGATTCTGGGCGCTTTGATCGCCCTGCTGGAGCCGGGGGACGAGGTGCTGCTGCCCACGCCCTGCTGGCTGAGCTACCCAGAAATGGTGCGCATGGCGGGCGGCGTGCCCGTGCTGGTGCCCACCACACTGGAGCAGGGCTTTATGCCCGACCTGTCCCAGTTGGAGGCCGCAGTGACGCCCCGCACCCGGGCTATTGTGATCAACACCCCCAACAACCCCACCGGCGCCGTGTGGGATATGCGGGCCATGGAAGCGGTCGCCCAGTGCGCGAAGGACCATGACCTGTTCATCCTTAGCGATGAGATCTACGAAATGCTGGTGTTCGGCGGCGGCAGCCACATTCCCATGGCCTCCCTGTCGGAGGATGCCTATGCCCGCACCGTGACCATTTCCGGTATGAGCAAAACCTATGCCATGACCGGCTGGCGCATCGGCTATGCCGCGGGGCCCAAGCCCCTGATCGACGCCATGGATGCCTACCAGAGCCACGCCACCGGCAACCCCAACACCATTGCCCAGCATGCGGCGCTGGCGGCGGTCACCGCCTCCCAGCAGTGCGTGGCCGACATGGCCCAGGCCTTTGAAAGCCGCTGCCAGGCAGTGCAGGAGTTGCTGCGCCAGGTGCCGGGCATCACGGTGGCGCCGCCCCTGGGGGCGTTCTATGTGATGGTCAATATCGAAGCGCTGCTGGGCAAGCGGTTCCGCGGCCAGATGATCGAGACAGACGGCCAGTTTGCCGAGCTGCTGTTGGAGCATGCGCTGGTTTCGGCCGTGCCGGGCGAGCCCTTCTTTGCCCCCGGCTGCCTGCGCCTGAGCTATGCCATCAATGAAAAGCGTCTGGCCGAGGCCGTGCGCCGCATCAAGGCTTTTGTGGAAGAGCTTATCTAACCCTTTTGCTCCGCCTGCCCCTGGCGCTGCCGCAGGGCGATCTGCAGCACGGCGATGTCCGCCGGCGACACCCCGGGGATACGCGATGCCTGCCCCAGCGAAAGCGGGCGCAGGCGTTGCAGTTTTTGGCGGGCCTCTATTCGAAGGGAGCTGATCTGGCCGTAGTCCCAGTCGGCCGGCAGCTTGACGCCCTCCATCAGGGCAGCCTGGCGCACCTGGGATTCCTCCCGGCGCAGGTACCCCTCATATTTCACGTGAATTTGAGCCTGCTCCCGGGCCGGCTGGCCGTATTCGCCCGCTTCCGGCAGCAGGGCAGCGAGGTCGACCCCCGGCTGCTTCAGCCGCTCATAGAGCCCCTCGTCCCGCAGGCGCTGCAGCAGAGCCTGGGTTTCCTTGCTCTTGCGCTCCACGCGGCGCATGCGCTCGTCGCTGGCCAGGCCGATGCGGTGGGACAGCTCCGTCAGGCGCAGGTCTGCGTTGTCCTGGCGCAGATACAGCCGGTGCTCGGCGCGGCTGGTCATCATGCGGTAGGGCTCATCGGTGCCCTTGCTGGACAGGTCGTCCGTCAGCACGCCGATGTAGGCCTGGGCCCGGGTGAGGATCAGGGGCTCCTGTCCCCGCAGTTCCTGGACGGCATTGATGCCGGCCAGAATGCCTTGGGCAGCCGCCTCCTCATAGCCGGAGCTGCCGTTGATCTGCCCCGCGCAGTACAGCCCATTTACCTGCAGCGCGGCCATGCCGGGCGTTAAATCCAGGGGGTCTATGCAGTCATACTCAATGGCGTAGGCCGGGCGGGTCAGGCGCGCCCTGTGCAGCCCCGGGATGGTGCGGTACATGGACTGCTGCACATCTTCCGGCAGACTGGAGGACATGCCCTGCACATACCACTCGGGATGGTGCAGACCCTCGGGCTCCAGAAAAATCTGATGCTTGTCCTTGTCCGCAAAGCGGTGCACCTTGTCCTCAATGGAAGGGCAGTAGCGGGCGCCGGTTCCCTTGATCTGTCCGGTGAACAGGGGGGAACGGTGCAGGTTGTCCCGGATGATGCGATGGGTGTCCTCATTGGTCCAGGTCAGGTAGCAGC
>JAAZBR010000307.1 GCA_012513735.1 Clostridiales bacterium
GCAGCGACCGCTCCGCCTCAAAGCCGGCGGGGTACCGTCGGCGAAGCTTGTCCACATTTTCCTGGGCAATATCGCCCAGATCGCGTCCCAGAGCGCTGGCGGCCAGGGCGCAGTACCACAGGATGTCCCCTACCTCCTCTGCCAGATGCCTTTCATCCAGCGTGTGGCCCTGAAAGCTGACTTTTTTGATCAGGTCGGCGAATTCGCCGGCCTCCCCGGCCAGGCCCAGGGCGGCATTTTGAAGGGCGCCCATGCCTTCAAAGCTCTTTAAGCTGCAGGTGCGCATGGCGTCCTTTTGATATTGTGAGAAGTCCATTGTGTGCTCCTTTTTTGTTATGCTTATTGATGGCCGTTGGACGGGGCATCCGGAGGATGCGTGCCGTTTCCATGGGGGACCTGATAATGGTAGTTTTGGGGATAGACGGCTTCGTGGAAGGCGTCCTGCTGGTCCACGGGGGAGGGCAGGCCATCCAGCATGGTGTGTGCGTCATCATCGGCCAGCTGCTCCCGCAGGTTGCTGATCAGCCGGGTGATGCCGCTTTGCTTGGTGCGTTCGCTGCGGCGCCTGCGGCGGGACCTTGGAGGCTCCTGGGGACGGGTGTCCCAGGGCTGCTCGTACAGCTCGGGCGCCAGACCGGATGGCGACAGGCTGTCCTCAAAGGCGTCAGCTTCCAGCGGGGGCACGGCCCCGGGCGTGCTGCCGTTGGCGTAGTCTAAGGGCTGGTCGAAGGACAGGCCGGGCCAGCCCTGTCCCTGAGGCTGGTCAGGGGCCGCACCATCCGCGGGCGGGGTATACAGGGGCGCTTCCTGCTGCCAGACAGCGCCGCCGTCCTGCCGGAGGGTTCCCGGGGGAGCGGCGAAAATCGCCGGGTCGGGCTCTGTGTAGACCGGATCCTGTGGGGCTGGCTGCCACAGGGGTGTATTGCTGCTGGAGCTATAGGTGTTCCGCTCTTGCTGATTATCTGTCCAGGGATCCGAAGGCTGCATGCCCTCAGGCGGGGTGTAGACTGCCGGATCCTCCTGCCATACCGGGGGATGCTCCGCCTGCTGTCCGGGCCATTGGGGTTGCCAGGTGGGTTGCGGCGGAGGCGTATCGTACAGGTTGGTCACCGGGGACTGATCCTGGGGCATGGCGGCCCAATCCGCCAGGGCACTTTGAGCTTGTTCATCCATCTGGCCTTGATCCAGCCGCCTTGCGGCGTCTGTCTGCAGGTGGCGACGTCTTCGCCGATGGAGCCAGGAGCGCCACACCAGATAGGGGCGCCACCGCACAAACCACACCGCATAATCCAGCACCGTGCCGCCGATGATCAGAATCAGCAACACCCCCAGCCAATAGCTGGAGAAAAAATCAGAGATGCCGCCGGCGGAGTTGACCACCGCGTTCCATATGCTGTTGGCTGCCTGGCCTGTCCAGCCCAGCAGGGCACGGAACAGCCAGTCTGCGAAGGCATTCATTTGATAACCTCGGGTCCTGGTAGTGTCCGGGCGATTTCCACCGTCACATAGATGGTTTCCTCCCCCAGGTAAACGGCGCCCTGGGGCCGCACCACCTTGACGGCGCGCACCAGGGTATTGGCGGCTCCTGCGATATCGATGGTGTTGGCAAGGTCCAACTGGGTCAAGCCCTTGAGAAAATCCGCTGAACCTGCTACCTGCAGGTAGCCTGGACTGGCGCTAATGGATTGGATGCCATATCCTGGCGCAGGCTCGCCCACTACGGCGCCGCTCAGGTTGATGTCCACCGTCTTCTTGGCATACAGCTTCTGGTCCACCAAGATGGTGTCAAGCAATATGGATTCGCTGGTGATGGAGATCAGCGAGGAATCCAC
>JAAZBR010000308.1 GCA_012513735.1 Clostridiales bacterium
AGTTTTACAGGGCGGCAATTGACGCCCCCCGGTCCATCGCATAGAATGAACGGGCCGGAAAGCCGGTACGAAAGGGATGCACACCGACATGCAAATTGTATTTTCGGCCCTGATGGGCCTGATCCAGGGGTTGACGGAGTTTTTGCCCGTCTCTTCCAGCGGCCACCTGCTACTGGGTGAAAAGCTGTTCGGCTTGCTGGGCTATGCCAACCAGAACTCCATGGCCCTGGCCGTCATGCTGCACATGGGCACGCTGATCGCCGTGGCAGTCATCTTTTTCAAAGACTGGGTGGACATGCTGCGCCACCCCATCAGCAACCCTACGCTGCGGCTGCTGTTCGTTGCCTCGCTGCCGGCGCTGGTGCTGGTGGTGTTGCTGGGCGACTGGATCGACGGCCTGTTCACCGGCTGGTTCCTGGGCATCAGCTTTTTGATCACCGCCCTGTTTCTGGTGCTGGTGGAACGCGCCAGCGCCCGGGGTCGTCATGCAAGCGGGCAGAACGCCGTGTCCACCCGCCATGCTATTGCCATGGGCCTGTTTCAGGGCATCGCCCTGCTGCCCGGCGTCAGCCGCAGCGGCAGCACGTTGCTGGGCGGCGTATCCAGCGGCCTCAGCCGCGCCACGGCGGCCAAGTTCAGCTTTATGATGAGCGCACCCGCCATTCTGGGCAGCTTTGTCATGGAGGGCAAGGACGCTATCGAGCAGGGGGGCCTGTCCTCCCTGTTCACGACAGAAACCCTGATCGGCGTGGTGTTCGCCGCCCTCAGCGGCTACCTGGCCATCCGCTACATGCTGCAGTTGATCCAGCGGATTTCCTTCTACAAGTTTGCCGCCTATGTGGCCCTGGTGGGCATAGCGGTGATCGTTATGCAGCTCACCGGCTTTGCGGGCTTCCCGCCTATCAGCCTGCCGGGCGCTGCCCCCACGCCGATTCCGTAACCATTCTACATAAAATGAAGGAGGATCTTTGTTGAAGCGCACATTGTCCCTGCTTCTCTGCCTGCTGACGCTGTGGGGCGGCCTGGCACTGGCTGAACAGCCCCAGGAAACCCCGCTGGTGGTGGGGCTGCCTGCTCCGACCTCCGAAGCGCAGGCTCCATCGGCTCCGCCCGCCCTCAGCCCCACCCCCGGCACCCGCATGACGGGCAACCCAAGCAGCTTCTGGGAAACCCCCATGGACATCTCGGACACCGCAGCCGTGTGGGCCATGCTGACCGCCCCCATCACCGTGGTGAAGGGCAACCAGCGCAACCAGACCGTGCTGCGCAGCCAGCCCGATGACAGCAGCGAGGCCGTGGCCGACATCACCTATGACAGCCAGGGCGTCCACGTGCTGGAGACGCTGGACAACGGCTGGAGCCTGGTGGAGGCCTACTCCAGCAGCTTTCACGACAGCAAGATCAAGGCCTGGAACCGGCTAACCCAGGGCTATATCCGCACCAACCTGTTGCAGGAGAAAAAGGTCAACCAGAAGTACGGCCTGGTGATCGACAAGCTGACCCAGGAGCTGTACATCTTTGTGGACGGCAAGCTGATGGATACCCTGATGGTGTCTACCGGCCTGGTCAACGAGCGCCAGCCCTACAACGAGACCCGCAGCGGCGAATTTCTGATCGTGAGCCCCGTGGGCGATTTTAAAAGCGACAATGTGGTAGGCGCCATGGCCCTGCGCTTCAACCGGGGCGACTTTATCCACGAGGTGGTGCACATCCCCCGCAGCGGCGGCAAGGCGTACGAGCCCTTTGAAAAGGTGCTGGGCGAGCGGGCCAGCCACGGCTGCATCCGCGTGCAGCGCAAGCGCACCCCCGCAGGCACCAACCACGCCTGGCTGTGGAAGAACCTGCGCAAGGACATGGGCACCATCCGCGTTGCCATCTGGGAGGACCTGCCCGGCCGCCAAATCCCCCTGCCGGACCCGGCCACGCCCCTGTACTACAACACCCAGGGCGGCAAGGATTACCACAAGGCGCCCACCTGCTACGGCGTGCGCGACAAGTTTTACCCCCTGCACGAGTTCCGCTACGACCAACTGGAGCAGGAGCCCTACAGCAAGCTGGGCCGCTGCGCCTACTGCTATCC
>JAAZBR010000309.1 GCA_012513735.1 Clostridiales bacterium
GCAATCAAATAGTTCCTGCAGCAGATCCGCCAGACAGGAGGCGGAGGATCAGCGCCCATCCGCGCAGGAGAAGGCCATCAGAGGATTGACCGTTTCTGCCCGGGCGCAAAAGACGCCCTTGGCAGGCACGCCAGCATGGCGTTGCTTGAAAGGCTGAAGCCCTGGATGTGCGGACAAGAAGGCTTTCCTTATACTGATATAAAACTTTAATGCATCCAAAGCGGTGTGGGTTTTTGCTCCACTGCAAGGAGCAGATGGGAAGGCGTAGCAGCGCTACGCCGACCGAACAGCCGACACAGCAGGGGCCAAAACACCAGCGCGACGATGCGTTACCGTTTGGAATGAGTATCAGTACATAAAATCCACCACAGCAATGCCGAAGGCACAGACCCCCAGGGGATCAAACCTCTCCCCATGGGTATATTCCTCATACCCCTGCGGCATGGGCCCCCCTCTCCCGGGCACAAGCAACTTGCCGCACCGGGACCGGTATGCTACGATGCAGGCAAGCAGCCTGTCCTGCCAAGAGGAGACCGCATGAAGGACATCATTATCGTCAACTACACCGACCCCGTCTGTGTATGGTGCTGGGCAACGGAGCCCGTTTTCCGAGCCCTTGAAACCCGCTATCCCAACGTAGAAATCCGCTATATCATGGGCGGCATGGTGGAAAACATGCAGGGTTTTTCGGATCCGGCCAACCATATCGATGGCAACGCCCAGGATATCAACGGCCAGGTGATGCACCACTGGCTGGAAAGCCAGCCCATCCACCGCATGCCCATTGAACCGAAGGGCTTCGCACTTTTTTCCAAGCAGCATGACTCCACCTACCCGCAGAACATTGCCTGCAAGGCTGCCCAGCTTGCTGATCCCGGCAAAGCAGCCCTGTACCTGCGGCTGATGCGGCTGGCCTCCATCGCCCAGGCCCGGCAGACAGCCCGGCGCGATGTGCAGGTGGATATCGCCCGCCAGGCAGGCATCGATGTGCATGCCTTTGAAAACGCGCTGGACAATGGCCGTGCTCTGGCCGCCTTCCGCACCGACCTGGGGCTGATCCAGTCGGGCGGCATCACCTCCTTCCCTACCTTTTTGATCAAGTCCGCCCAGGCACGGGAGGTCATGATGCGGGGCTTCAACCGGCGGCTGGATTTTGAGCGGGTGTTTGACAACCTGTCGGGCGGCTATGTTACGCCCCTCCCCTCCCCGCCCGATGAGGAGGTGCTGGACTGGCTGATGGAGAAGAACGGCCCCCTGTCCCAGGAGGAGATCTTCCAGGCCTTTGATTTTGAAACCCGCGGTCAGGCCGAACAGTGGGTGCAACGCCTGATGGCAGACGGGCGTTATGCCGCACTGCCGTCAGGCGATCAATTCCTGCTGATACGGGCGGCGCTATGACTCATTGCCCTGATACACCTATTTTTGAAAAGGAGTGGAACATGAAGCAACGGTTTGCCTCCCTGTTCACCATTCTCCTGTTGCTGTCCGCCCCGGTTGGCCTGGCGGAGGATGTGGACCTGCACAATATGACGGATGCCCAGTTGGTTCGCCTGGCCCAGGACATTGTGCTGGAGCAGCAGCGCCGCAACGTGGAGGGCCCTCACTACATCGCCTCAGGGTTTCTGGGGCGTAACTTCATTGGGCTGAAATCGGCCCAGGTCAGGGAGATAGATGGCGTCCGCACATTGGTGCTGACCTATGATTTCTCCCACGAAGCGGAGGAAGCCCGGGCGTTCCTGTGGGCCATCAGCACCCGCGCTACCCAAAATGGGGTGACGCTGGAATCCGCCTTTTTGTTTGACCATGCCGGCATCGCCAACAGCCTGAAGGAGATCGAAAAGGACGCCACGCTGGAAGTGTCGGAGGCCTATGAGCTACACTCTGACGCCCCGGTGGTATTGGAAATCGCCGAAACCTTCAGCTTCAGCGACCAGGTGATCAAGGTCAGCCTTCCGGTGAAATAGCGGAAATAGGGATGTATCCCCCACCAAATGAACGTCCGACGGAATCGTTCATGTATTTGAAGAGCTTGTCTTTTCTTGTCATCACCCTCCCCGCGTGATATATTCAACCTCAACAGGAGGGATGTACATGGGGGTCCAGGGCATCCGGGCGGCAGTGTTCCGCCCGGCGGGTGCGCCGGCTGACCTGCACAGCCATATCGAACAGATGCTGCTGGCCATGGGCCGGGCCGAAGAGGCCGGGGCCCAAGTGCTGATTTTTTCCAAATACAGCCTGCTGGGCGCTACGGCAGGCGATCTGGCGATCACCCTGCAGGAGGAGCTTTACCAGGGCGTACGAAAACTGGCAGAGGCCAGCGGCCGCTGTCTGGCTGTATTCAGCCTTCCCCTGCTGGTGCATGGCAGCCTGATGCCCGCCATTGTGGGGACATTAGAAGGGCGGATGATAGGAATCTGCCTGCCGGAAGGGGATGAGCACAGCCTGCCTGACTGCCTGCATCCGGTGTGGACCGCCCTGGGTGATCGCGTATCTCTGGCAGGGGCCGCGCTATTTCCGGTGCCCCACAGCGAGCTGATGCTGGGCGCCGGCTTTTCTATCCGGGATCTGCAATCGCTGTACCAAAAGGGCGCTCGAATACTGGCCCTGATGGATGCCTGGGCCAGCACGGCCGGACAACAAGGAGAGGATTCCCTGCTTGCCCTGAGCCATGCCCTGGCAGTGCCCTGCCTGTACGCCAATGCCGGGCCTGCCGAGTCTACCACCGACGGGGTCTATAATGGCCGCTGCGCCGCCCTGCACAGCGGCCGGCTGCTGGACGCGCTGGCTCCCTTTACAGAGGAAGGCTGGCTGCTGGCCGATCTGCCGCTGGAGGTGGAGCCCCTGGCCCCCACAGCGTCCCCGCCTGCCGATCCCCGCATCCCCTATGCACCGCCGGAAGGGGCGCTCAGGGCAGCCTGGTGTCGCGACGCCCTGGAAATCGCCGCACGGGGCCTGGCCGGTCGTGTCGCCCGCATCGGGGCGCAGGCTGTGGTGCTGGGGCTATCGGGCGGCGTGGACAGCGCCATGGCGCTGCTCACCTGTGAGTGCGCGTTGCAGATCGCAGGCCTGCCGAAGGACAGGCTGATGGCCTGGTCGCTGCCCTGCTTTGGCACCAGCACCCGCACCCGCAACAACGCCCGCCGCCTGATGGCGGCGCTGGGGCTTGAATCGCGGGAAATCGACCTCTCCGCAAGCGTACGGCAGCATCTGCAGGACATCGGCCACGACGGGCGGCATGATGCCGCCTATGAAAACGCCCAGGCTCGGGAGCGCACTCAGGTGCTGATGAACCTGAGCAACATACATCGGGGACTGATGGTGGGGCCGGGGGACCTGAGCGAGTTGGCCCTGGGCTTCACCACCTATGGCGGCGACCACATGAGCATGTACGGCGTCAACGCGGGGCTGTACAAAACAGCGCTGCGTCTGATTTTGCGGCAGGTGGCCGACACCGATCCCAGGCCGGCCCTGAAGGAAACCCTGCTGGATATCTTGGATACTCCCATTAGCCCCGAGCAGCTGCCCGGAGGACATGAGAAGCAGCAGACAGAGCAACTGCTGGGCAGCTATGAGCTCAACGACTGCATTCTGTGGCACCTGCTGCAGGGACACAGCATGGGCTGCATCCTGCAGGCGCTGGCGCAGGCCTTTCCGGAGGAAGGGGGCAAAGACGCCCTGAAGGAGCGCATGCGCCATTTTATCCGCCGGTTCTTTGGCGCCCAGTTCAAACGAAACTGCCTGCCGGACGGGCCTGCGGTGCTGGGCCACAGCCTGAGCCCCCGCACGGGCTTTGCCATGCCTTCCGACGCTTCCCCTGCGGCCTGGCTGGCCGCTATCGATCAGGCCTAAAATGGTCTCGCAACAAATGGCGCTACGCGCCTGCAAGGAGAGTGTTATGCGTAACCTGACGCTGCTGACCGATCTCTACGAGCTGACCATGCTCAACGGCTATTTCCAGACCGACATGCTGGAGCGACGCGCCGTGTTTGACATGTTCTACCGCCGGCAGGGCTCCCTGTCCTATGCAGTGATGGCAGGCAACCAGCAGGCGGCGGACTACCTGAGCAACCTGTGCTTCACCGAGGAAGACATTGGCTGGCTGCAGGGGCTGGGTCTGTTTGATGAGCGTTTTCTAAGATGGCTCAGGGATTTTCGTTTCACCTGTGACATCGACATAGCGTCCGAGGGCAGCATTGTGTTCCCCGGTACACCCCTTGTCCGGGTAGAGGGACCTCTGGCTCAGGCGCAGCTTATTGAGACGGCACTGCTGACGCTGATTGGCCATCAGACGTTGATCGCCACCAAGGCCAACCGGGTGGTGCGGGCTGCCCAGGGCGATAACGTGATGGAGTTTGGCCTGCGCCGCGCCCAGGGGGTGGACGCGGGCATCTACGGCGCCAGGGCCGCCATCATCGGCGGCTGCACCAGCACCAGCAACACACTGGCCGGCAAGATGTTCAACGTTCCCGTTTCCGGCACCCATGCCCACAGTTGGGTGATGAGCTTCCCAAGTGAGTTGGAGGCTTTCCGCGCCTATGCGGCCATCTATCCCGACAATTGCCTGCTTCTGGTGGACACCTATGATACGCTGCGCTCCGGCGTGCCCAACGCCATCAAGGTATTTGAAGAGCTGCGCCGCAAAGGCCACGAGCCCCGGGGCATCCGCCTGGACTCGGGCGACCTGGCATACCTCAGCCGCAAAGCCCGCAAGATGATGGACGATGCCGGATTCCCCGACGCCATCATCTGTGCCAGCAACGATCTGGATGAGTACCTGATCCGCGACCTGAAACTGCAGGGCGCCCGCATCGACCTGTGGGGTGTGGGCACCAAACTGATCACCGGCGGGGATGTCCCGGCCCTGGGCGGCGTGTACAAGATGAGCGCCCTGGAGGAAAACGGTGAGCTGGTGCCCCGCATGAAGTTCTCCGATAACCCCGAGAAGCTGACCCTGCCCGGCCGCAAGGAGGTCTACCGCGTATACGATGCCCAGGGCATGGCCTTTGCCGACCTGATTACCCTGTCGGACGAGCAAATAAACCCGTCTCAGCCCCTGACGCTGTTTGACCCCAATGAAGTATGGAAGCGCACTACCATGACGGAATA
>JAAZBR010000310.1 GCA_012513735.1 Clostridiales bacterium
ACCCGGGCGAACTCCGGGCACAGCGGCTCCACCAGCGGGCATATAGCCGCGGTTGTCACGGCGTACTCCGCATCAAAAAGGCGTCGGGCCGTGTGGACGTCCGCCACCAGGTGCTCAGCGCCAAAGGCGGCTTGATAGCACAGCTTCAGCGCATCCTGTGCCTCAAACACCGGATGCAGTGAAAGCTGATTGTTCAGACAGGCTTCAAACTCCATGGCTATCAGTCACCACAATCTGCATACAGCACCTCACGTCATGACAGCGTCGGAATTATCTAATCCGCCAGGGGGATCAGCCTTGCCCGCTTCAGTGCGAACAGAATGGGGGGAATGATCAGGATGTGCAGCAGAATGCCCGGCCAAGCCTTCAGGAAAGCGCCGGCCGCAAAGGCCTGCCAGCCGAACCCTGACCCCACCAGCACAGCCATGGCAAGACCCCACATCAGGCGGCCCAACAGCATGGAAAGCACCAAAGCTGCGTAGGTGCCGGCGGAGCTGCGGCCCAGCAGCTTGTACAGCAGCCCGGCTGCCGCACCATATACGGCCATCTCAAAGGCCATGGCCAGGGCCACCGGCATCAGCGGCGGCATGCCCAGTATCAGGGAGCGCAGCAGCGGCATCACAAAGCCCGCTGCCAGTCCCCAGGGCCAGCCGCAGATAAAGCCGCACAGCAGCGCCGGGATGTGCATGGGGCTCAGCATGCTGCCGATGGTGGGGATCTGCCCTGTCAGGAAGGGCAGCAGAAAACCCAGGGCAATGAACATGGCGCACAATACCAAGCGCACGACAGGGGATTCCCGCATTTTAGCCTCCTATAGTTAGTTTTTATCCGGCTCCGCTTCCGGGAGACCGCCATGCCTTCATGGCATTCCTGTAGGGGCATCCTATCAACCGGCAGGCGTAAAGTCAATCAGGGCCGTTTTTCCCTACGCTTTTCCGGGCGGATTGCGTGTAATACAGGGAGGAACAGTCCCCGGAAACTACTCCGGCATTTTCGCCAAACCTTCATAAAAAGTGGTGGCACCTTTTTACATCTCTTTTCTACTCTACAGTCAGCACGGCTCACCGTGTAAATAAGAAAGCGAGGGATATCCAATGAAATCAGGCGCGAAACGGTTCCTTGTCCTGGTGACTGCCCTGGTGCTGACGGCCATGGTCATGCTTCCCGCTGCTTTTGCGACCGAAGACAAAATCCAACTCAAGTTTCATGAAGACGGCACGTTTAAGATCATGCAGATGTCCGACTTTCAGGACTATATTAGTGCTGAAAAGCCCAAGGTGCACCCCAGCAACATTGAGCTGATGGAGAAGGTGCTGGCCAGCGAGAAGCCCGATGTGGTGGTGATGACCGGCGATATGATCGGCGGCGACATGGATGCCGCCCAGCTTCAGGACTACATCGCCCAGATGGTCAAGCCCCTGGAGGATGCCGGGGTACCGTGGCTGATCACCTATGGCAACCATGATGAAGATGCCAAGGCCGCTCTGGAAGAGGGCTGGAACAAGATCAAGCAGTTGGAGCTGTACCGCTCCTTTGCTCACAACATCAACAAGCCCAGCATGTCCGGTGTGGAAGGCTTTGATCCCAACGGCAAGAATACCCATGCTGTGGGCGACATGTATACGCTGGTGTACGATAACGCCGGCACCAAGCCCCTGTACAACATCTGGGCGCTGGACTCCAACCGCTATGATGTGAGCGGCGCCAAAATCGGCGGCTACGACTGGCTGCGCTACGGGCAGATCAACTGGTATTACAACACTTCCAAGGAACTGGAAGACAAGT
>JAAZBR010000311.1 GCA_012513735.1 Clostridiales bacterium
ATTTGGGAGCCATTGTACAAAACCGGCAGATGTTGGCCGTGATGCTGGTCGTACCTCTTGTGCTGTCGGTGTTGATGCCCCTGGCGTTTGTGGTCACCCTGCGGTTTCTGCCCGATGAAATGGGCGAGCTCGAGCTGCTGCTGAACAGCTTCCCTGCGGTGGCGGGGCAGACCACCCTGCAGCGCATCCTCAACCTGATCATCAACTACATGCTGCCGGTGCTGTTTTTAATGATCCCCATCATGGCGGCCTCGGTGATGTCGGCCGGCGCCTTTGTGGGGGAGAAAGAGAAACAGACCCTGGAAACGCTGCTGTACAGCCCGCTGACGCTGCAGCAGGTCTTCAGGGCCAAGGTGATGGCCGCCTTTCTGCTGGGCCTGCTGGTGTCGGCCGTCAGCTTCGTGGCCATGGTGATCGCGGTGGAGGGGGCGGCTTTGCTGCTGCTGAAGCAGTGGATCCCCCTGGGGATCACGTGGCTTGCGATCCTTTTGCTGGTGGGGCCGGCCCTGTCGCTGATTGCCATTACGCTGATGGTGCGCACCTCGGCCAAAGCCCAGACCGCCATGGAAGCCCAGCAGCGGGCAGGCTTCCTGATCCTGCCCTTAGTGCTGCTGCTGGTTGGGCAGTTCACCGGCGTGATGCTGATCAGCTTCTGGGTGTTGCTGGCCTTGGGCGTGGCGGCGGCGGCAGTGGCCTTCCTGCTGCTGCGCAGGGCGCTGGCCGGCTTTACCTACGAGCGGGCGCTGGCAGAACAGGGCTGACAACGGGTTCTTTGAACATCCAAAATACAGCCATCCCTTTCCATTATTGGCTCCGGCTGGCTACAATGGGGCATTGCAGGAGGAAGATGGCTGTGTACAAGCGGGAGTTGAAGCTGGCCCTGATGAATACCCTGCCCGTGGTGGCGGGGTATCTGGTGATGGGCTTTGGGTTTGGTGTGCTGCTGATTTCCCGGGGATATCCCCTGGTTTGGGCGCTGTTGATGAGCGTGTTCATCTACGCAGGTTCCATGCAGTTTGTTACCATCGACATGCTGGCGGGGGGTGCGTCGCTGGCCACGGCAGCATTGATGACGCTGCTGATCAACGCGCGGCACCTGTTCTACGGCATTTCTATGCTGGACAAGTACCGGCATGTGGGACGCGCCAAGCCCTACCTGATCTTTTCGCTGACGGATGAAACCTACTCCGTGCTGTGCGCCCAGGAGCCGCCCGCAGGCTTCGACCGCAAACGCTATTACCTGTATGTGTCAACCCTGGGGCACCTGTACTGGGTGATGGGCACGGCGCTGGGCGCGACGGCGGGTGAGGTGTTGTCCATCAGCGTCAAGGGCATTGAGTTCTCCATGACGGCGCTGTTCGTGGTGGTGATGGTGGAGCAATGGATGCAAAGCCGCAACCGGCTGCCCGCCGTGATCGGCGCGGGCTGCTCGCTGGTCAGCCTGCTGCTGTTTGGCCCCGACAATTTCATCCCCCCCGCCATGGGGTTGATGCTGTTGCTGCTGACCCTGCTGCGGCCCTATACGGAGGAAAGGGGGCTGCGCGCATGAGTCCTCATTTGCATGGACTGCTGATGATCGCCGTGGTGGCGCTGATTACCATACTGATCCGCTTTGCGCCCTTTCTGCTGTTCCCTGCGGGCAGGAAAACGCCCTCCTTTGTGCTGTATCTGGGGCGGGTGCTGCCCTATGCGGTGATCGCCATGCTGGTGGTCTATTGTTTCCGGGGACTGGGCGCTGCTCCCTCCAATACGCTGCTGGCGGAGTTTGTGTCCACCGCGCTGGTGGTGGGCAGCTATGTGTGGAAGCGCAACTCCATCCTGAGCATCGTAGGCGGTACCCTCTGCTATATCCTGCTGATAAACTTCGTAGCATGATTGAGCGGCTCTCGGACATTCCAGCATCATAGGGCTCTGGAGGATGGGGAGGTTGTCAGTATCATGCGAAAGGAAAAGGTGTTTTTTGTGTCCACCAAACTTGACAAGTACAATTTGACTGAATAGAAATTAAAAAATAGTCGAATAGAAACTGAAAATATGACCGAATGTAAATTAAAAATATAACCGAATGCCAAGGGCCTGTTTTCATCACGGCTTACGCATGAAACTATTAAGGTCTTAAAACCCGAGGATAATGAATGCACTACAGTCGGAAATAACCCTCAAAAGAGTTTAAAAAACCAAAAGGATTATTAGCAGTCCATGTCGAATAGCTCTTATAAGGGAAAGATGATTCCCGTTAGGAGGTATCATGGACAGACCGCCATTAAGTCAGCTGCATGGATATTTACGGAACGTCACGGACAAGCGTCAGGCAGGGAAGGTATTGCACAAATTAGAGGATATCCTGTTTATAGCAGTGGTAGCGACGATTGCCAATGCAAGCTGCTGGGAAGAAGTAGCAGACTTTGCGAAGACACGGGTGAACTGGCTCCGCCAGTACATAGAGCTTCCTGGAGGAGCGCCATCCCATGACACATTCGAGCGCACGTTCAAATGGATCGATGGGAAGCAATTCGAACGCTGTTTTATTCTATGGATGCGGGAAGTATGTCAGGAGAAGGGGTTTCGCGTCATAGCAATAGACGGTAAAACGATGCGTGGGAGCGGAGATAAGGTATTGAACAAGCGGCCGCTTCATATCGTCAGTGCTTGGACAAGTGAAAACAACATGGTTCTGGGACAGGTGAAAACGGAAGAGAAGAGTAACGAAATAGAAGCGATCCCCAGTCTGTTGGAGTTGCTGGATGTGCGGGGGGCGGTAGTCACTATTGATGCCATGGGAACCCAGAAACAAATAGCAGCTCAGATCATTTCACAACAAGCGGATTACATCCTAAGCGTGAAGAAAAACCAGTTGACGCTGTATGAGGATATCGAAACGCTGGCATGCCTGGAGGGAAGCAAGGGCTATAGCGAGATAAGCCACGAGTATTACAAAACGCTTGAGAAAGGTCATGGCCGGATAGAAGAACGTGAATACTGGCTATTACCGGATGTGAAATGGGCGAGCTGGTGCGGCGATTGGAAAGGCCTGGGCGCAATCGGGATCGTCAAACGGCGGGTCATCAAGGGTTCAGAGACAAGCAAGGAAATGGCCTATTACATCACGAGTTTAAAGAAAAACGTGCAGCAGTTTGCCACAGGAGTGCGCTCGCATTGGGGGATAGAGAGCATGCATTGGACACTGGATGTTGTTTTGAATGAGGATCGGCGTATTG
>JAAZBR010000312.1 GCA_012513735.1 Clostridiales bacterium
GATTTTTCGGGGGGGTATGATATGCTAAAGGAAATTTGACGTTTTTAGAGGTGCCCATAAGAAAGAAGCGCTCCTGCATCAGAAGCCTGCGATCTGGCAGAAAAGTGACCATTAAAGATAAAGAAATTGCATATTGATAGAATTGAAAGGATGGTATATACTTAATATTGCAAGCGTGACGATTAGATCATGCAAATACAGGAGGTTGTTATGTCTAAGAAGAAGTCGTTAACCATTCTGGTCATCGTACTTGTGGTCATCGCTGTGGCTGTTGGCATTTATTTTGCAACGCAGAAAAAGGCGGAGAAGAAAGCCTTGATCCTGGGTACGGGTGGCACCGGTGGCACCTATTACGCTCTGGGTGGCGATATTGCTTCCCTGTGGATGAAGAAGCTGAATGTGGACGTGACGCCCACCCCACGGCAGCCTCCAAGGCCAATATTCTGATGATCAACGAGGGGGAAGCCGAGCTGGCTTTTGCCCAGAATGATATGATGTTCTACGCCTGGGAGGGCGATAAGGATGTTTTTGGCGGAGAAAAAGTCGATAGCTTCCGTGCCATTGGCTCCCTCTACCCCGAGGCGGTGCAGATCGTGGTGGGCGCCGACACCGATATTACGAAGGTGGCTGACCTGAAGGGCAAGAACGTGTCCATCGGTGCTAACGGCTCGGGCACCATGTACAATTCCCTGCAGGTGCTTGAGGCAGCTGGCCTGACCCTGGACGATGTAAACGAACAGTACCTCAACTTTGCGGAGTCTGCAGGCGCTTTCCAGAACAAGCAGGTGGACGCCATCTTCATTACGGCGGGCATCCCCAACCCCTCGATCATTGAGGCGGCCAACAAGCGGCCCATCCGTTTGCTGGTGCTGGATGACGAGCAGATGACTGCACTGCAAAGCAAGTACAACTTCTACATCCCGGTCACCGTGCCCCAGGCCACCTATGCCGGCATGACGGAAGACCTGGTCATCCCTTCCACCAACGCGGTGCTGATTGCGGCTGCGAGTCTGGATGAACAGTTGGTTTACGACCTGACCAAGACGCTGTTTGAGGGCTTGGGCGAGTTGTCCCATGCCAAGGCACAGGAGATCAGCGCGGCCTATGCGGTGACCGGTGTGCCGGTTCCCCTGCACCCCGGCGCAGAGCGCTACTACAAGGAGATCGGCGTACTGAAGTAAGCGACGGGGCTCTCGGGGCATCTAGTCAATCGCTCGGGGCGTCGGCAAGCGCGTCAGTGAAGCCGACGCCCTGCTTTCATTGTGAAAGGAGAAGGCATGCAGCATAACGACAATGATCAGCTCAGGCAGCACGACACCGTACAGCATACCGATGATCCGATTCACGGGGAGGCTAATAAGCCCCATCTGGCCGAAAACATGAGCAAGGTTGCCCAGGAAGAGATCGACCAGATCATGAGCAAGTACGACCGGGAAAGCGCCTACCGTACGCTGACGGACTACCGGGGTGTAATCATCTCGGCTATCTGTATTTTGTTTTCCCTGGTGCAGCTATACAGCACCTGGTACATTATTCCGGCCACCCACATGCGCCCCATTCACGTGGCCATCGTGATTCTGCTGGCCTATCTGCTTTACCCGGCGCGGAAAGGCGCCCCAAAAGACACGCTGCCCTGGTATGACATTGTGCTTGCCTTGGTTGCCTTTGCGGTCTTTCTGTACCCGGCGGTGTTCTTTCAAAAGATTGTGGCGCAAAACAGCCTGCAGACCTATGAGTTGTGGATAGGTGGCCTAGCTATTGTGCTGCTGCTGGAGGCCTGCCGCCGGGTGGTGGGCCTGC
>JAAZBR010000313.1 GCA_012513735.1 Clostridiales bacterium
GCACGGCGGAGGACCCTACGGACTTCCGCTCCGCCGCCCGCCGCCTGCGGCAGGACCGCACCCTGGCCCTGCCCGACAGCGACGCCAAGGCCGAATGGCTGCTGAAAAACCCGGTGGAAAAGGACATTGATGTGCTGCGCCAGGCCTTGGCCAACGACATCCACAAGTTCAGCATGACACCGGACTTTTCCGACGAGCGCTTTGCGGGCAACCTGTCGGGCATTGCCATCAAGTACAAGCTGTTCTGCCTAGAACAGAAGATCCGCCTGAAGGAGCGCTGGCTGATCAGCGGCCTGAGGGAGCGGGCCCGCCTGATGGCCTGCTGCATGGCGCAGAGCGGCCTGCCCCAACTGGACGCGGAGCAGCTGACCATCCGCCTGCAGCGCCACCTGCCCGAAGATGACCCGGAGCAGGTTTCAACCCTGCGTGCCCTGGCAGAGAACCCGCCCCGCAAGGAACACACCACATCCCACAATGCATAAAGGAGAAAGCATGGAACAAGAATTTACCCCCGAAAAAATGCCGCAGGCTGAACCGAAGCCTGAGAACCCCCAGCCCCAGGGCCCGCCCACAGCCGAGGGCACATTGCCTCAAAAAGCGGAGGAGCTGACCCTGCGGGAGCAAGCCCTGGCCCAAAGGGAGCGCCGCCTGCTGGCCAAGGAGGAGCTGAGCCGCCGGGGCCTGCCCGCCCAGTTGGCCGATCAGTTGCCCTGCCACAGCGATGAGGCCCTGCAGCAAAGCCTTCGGCTGACCGACAGCCTGTTTGCTTTGGCCCGGCTGCAAGCCGCACAGGATCAGGTTCCCCGTTTGGCCCGCCCGGACAGCCAGGCTGCCCATGCCCTGGGATACGGGGAGCGCGCCGCGCTGTACCTGCAGGATCCCACCCACTATCAACAATTGTTTGGAGGACGATAACCATGGATCAGGTGACAATGAAAAGCAACCTCATCATCCCGCAGGTGATCAGCGACCTGGTGGACAGCCACCTGGGCGAGGGACTGAGCCTGCTGCCCCTGACGCAGACCGATGATTCCCTAACCGGCAAGCCGGGGGATACGCTGCAGTTTCCCGCCTTTCGCAGCATCGGCAAGGCCGAGGCAGTGGCCGAAAACGGCCTGGTATCTGCCGGTGTGCTTAGCGCGGATACGGTGTCTGTGACCGTCAAAAAGTACGCCAAGGCCGTGCGCATCACCGATGAGGCCCGTCTGTCCGGCCTGGGAGACCCGCTGCACGAGGCTTCCCGTCAGTTGGCCCGCTCCATCGACCTGGCGGTGGACGAGGCCCTGTTTGATACCCTGAAAACCGCGCCTCTTAACAGGCGGGTGCCCGTGAATGCGTTGAGCAGCGAGGCTATTGCCCTGGCCCTGACCCTGTTTGGCGAGGATCAGGAGGGGGACAAGGTGCTGCTGACCGATGCCCAGGGCTTTGCCCTGCTGCGCATGGATCCCGACTACCTGCGGGGCAGCGACCTGGGGCAGCAGATGGTGTTTTCCGGGGCCGTGGGGCAGATCTGGGGCTGCCAGATCGTGCTGTCCGGCAAGGTGAAGCCGGATGCCGCCCTGGGGGAGAAGCAGCACTATATTTTAAAGCCCGGCGCTCTGCGCCTGGTCAACAAGACGGGCACTCTGGTGGAGGTGGAACGGGAGCCTGAATACATGCGGGACACCATTTACTGCAGCAAGCACTGTGCCGCCTATCTGTATGATGCCGGCCGCCTGATCGTGCTGACCCAGTTCACCGGCCTGCAGGTGCTGCAGGACAGCATGGGCATTGCGGCAGAGCCCGGTGGCGCCGGCGCCGTGCGGGTGAGCATCCCCGCCGCCATGCAGGCGCCCCAGGGGTACAAGTGGGTCTATCTGCTGGCCGATACCCCGGAGCCGGCCGGCGTGTTTGGCACCGCGCTCACCGGCAGCAGGGACTGGGCAGGGGATCAGGCCGACATCCTGACCGGGGGCAAGGGCTATGTGCACCTGTACCTGGCGGGGGCCGCCGACCTGAAGCCGGTGAAAGCCCTTAGCCTGGTCGCCATCTCGGGCTGATGGAGGCGCTGAAAGAGCACCTGCGGGCGCTGCTGCCCGACGCCAGCCCAACTGACGCGCTGCTGGAAGTCCTGCTGCAGCAAAGCCAGGCGCTGGTGCTCAACTACACCGGCAGGCGCACCGTACCCCCTGCCCTGGAGGGGGTGGTGGTGGAGCTGGCGGTGTGCCGCTACAACCGCCTGGGCGCTGAAGGCGAGGCCCTGCGCCACGAGGGCGGGCTGCACATCCGTTTTGAGGATCTGCCC
>JAAZBR010000314.1 GCA_012513735.1 Clostridiales bacterium
ATGTCCAGCGCTTCGGCCGTCTGCTCCATAGCCGCGCGCTTCTCCGGGGCAAACCCAGGATCCATGGAAAGGAAGCACAGCTCAAACCCCATGGAGCTGTAGCGCTGCAGCAGTTGCATGCACTTGGCCAACACAAAGGAATCCTTGCCGCCGGACACACACACCGCTATCCGGTCCCCCTGCTTCAGCAACTGATACTGTTTGAGCGCACTGATGAAGTACCGCCAGATGGTCTTGCGATAGGTGCTGGTGATCCCATGTTCCACCTGCCGGGCCAGGCTATCCAATGCCTACTTTCCACCTTCCTTGTCCATATCGGGGCGCATTATAGCACAAGCAGGCCTAGGCATGCTATAATCCACAGGCCCATGAGGGCTGCGGAAGGGGTGGAGCAATGCTGAAACAGTTCAAAGAGATCATGATCAGTGCAGGCAGGCTGATGACCAACGTGCAGGATGCGGCTGTCCATCGCAAGGAGGGGCACTTCAACTTCGTCACCGACATGGATCTGAAGGTGCAGGAATACCTGAGGGGGCAGCTGCTTTCGCTGCTGCCGGGCAGCACCCTGTTTGCCGAGGAGCAGGAAAATCAGCAGCTGAGCGATCAACCCACCTGGGTAGTGGACCCCATCGACGGCACCGTCAACTATATGCGAGGCCGCCGGTGTTCGTCCGTGTCCGTGGCCCTGCTTAAGAACCGCAAGCCGCAATTGGCCGCAGTGTACGATCCCTACAGCGGTGAGCTGTTTACCGCCCAGGCCGGCGCCGGATGCTGGTGCAATGACATGCCTGTGCACGTGAGCGATATGCCCTTTGAGAGGGCCTTGGTCACCTTTGGCACCTCTCCCTACGAACCTGATCTGGCCAAACAGGGCATGCAGGCTGCCTATGCGCTGTTGCTAGCTGCAGGGGATCTGCGGCGCAGCGGCTCCGCTGCCATCGACCTAGCCTGGGTCGCCTGCGGCCGCAGCGAGCTGTTCTTTGAAATGATGCTGGCACCTTGGGATTATGCGGCCGGCGCCCTGCTGGTGCAGGAGGCAGGCGGGCATATTCTCCAGCCGCTGAACGACGCTTTTGACTTTGGTCAGTCTGCCTGTATCCTGGCCTCAAATCCCCATTGCCTGGACGGCGCGCTATCCATCATCCGCCAGGTTGCCAACGGACAATTGGAGGTATAAATGCTGTCACTCTGCTCTCCCCATGTACATACTCCCTATTGCGACGGGCAATCCACCATTGACGAGATGGTGCAGGCGGCCCTTGACGCGGGTTTTGTCAGCCTGGGCTTCTCCAGCCATGCCGTGCAGGACATCGATCCTGAGTATTGCATCGCCAGGGAGAAGGAGCAGGACTACATTGACGAGGTCAACGCGGCCCAGAAGGTCTATGAAGACCGCATCCGCATTTGGCGCGGCATTGAGCGCGACAGTGTGTCAGATGCCGACAGAGCCCGCTATGAGTATGTGCTGGGCGCCGTTCACTATATGCCCGACGGCGAATTTGTCATGTGCGTGGATGGCAACGCCAACCAGCTACAAAAGGAAATCGACCGCCGGTACGGGGGCCAGGGCGCCCGGATGGCCATTGATTATTATCAGGCACTGGGCGCCTACATCCGCAGCTACCGGCCGGACATCATCGCCCACTTTGACCTGGTGATGAAGAACAACCGCAAACACCAGTTGTTTGACCCTCAGGACCCAGCTGTGTTTGACGCCGCGCGGTCCGCTATGGAGGAAGCCATCCAGGGCTGCCAGGTGTTGGAGATCAACACCGGGGCCATGGTGCGCAGCGGTGCCAAGGAGCCCTATCCCAGCCTTCCGCTGCTGAAGCACTGGCGTCACCTGGGGGGCCAGGTGATTTTGGCCAGTGACTGCCACTTCGCCCTCCACATCGCAGCCTGCTATGAAGAGGGGCTGGCGTTGATGCGGGCAGCAGGCTACCGGGAGATGCTGATACTGGGTAGGAACAAGGAACTGTTTGAAACCGTTCCCCTCTGAAACCCGTTCTTCACAAATAACGACCGCTGTACGCGCCGCCAGCCTGGATTCAACTCGGCGGGCTTCGCCCCTCCGAACCTCCCATGGGATTTATTGACAGACTGAAGCGCCCCTCTGCCATAGCATAGCGGCAAAGGAGCGCTGGTTTTTATTTGCCGCGGCTATGATACCTCAGCCTCGGCCTCAGGCAGCGCCTGCCAGGCTACCACGGACTGCTGCTTCTGCTCGCGCAGGGCGCGCAACCTCTGGGTACGCTGGGCCACCCGCCGGCCTGTCAGGGCAGTGTTGCGATATTTTTCCAAGGCCATGCGCGCACCCATTGCCACAGGGATAGCGGGCAGCGCCCCCAGCCCGAAGCCGACGGCCACAGCGCCGGCGCCCATGGCGGCGCCCGTTTTGACCACCCGGTAGGCGGCATCCTGCAGACCAGCTGTTTTTGTCTTGCGCCCCATCAGCACGCGGCCCCCTTCGGTGACCGCAATCAGAGCCAGCGGCACGCCAAAACTGACCACCTCCAGCGCATCAGTCAGCAGCCCGCTGTCCCCCAACACGCCCAAATCGATGCTGACCTCATCTGCCAGGCTGAGGCCTGCCGCAATGCTGTCCACCAAGGTGGACTGCTGCTTGCTTTTGTATTTTGTCACCAAATCCTGAAAGGTAAGTTTTTGCTCCATTTATCCTCCGAATGTCTTCAAAAGCGCCGTAATCACCCACGCTGCTGCCAGAATGGCCGCGATCACGGTGATCTGGCGCAGCACGCCGGTGAGGGTGCCCTTACGGGCCAGGGCCTTCTCCTGCCCCTTTTCAAGGGTTTGGACCCGGCGCTGCAGCTCTTCCAATCGCTCGGCCAGGGCAAGGCGCTCGGCCTCCTCCAGGGTCTGGGAGGCACTGAGCTGCTCCACCTGCTGCTGGGTGCGGATCAAATCCTCGCTCAGTCCTTCAGCCACCAGCGTCATCTCGCTGGTGAACTCGTCCACCAGCAGGTTCATGTCCTTGCCCTTCAGCCCGCCCACCGCAGTATCCAGCAGGTCCTTGGAACGCTGGATGAGGCCGGCCTTCTTCTCGGGCGTATCGGGCGTCATACGAAGCGCAGGCCGCTGGCTGCCTGTTCCGCCGCATAGCGGTTGAGCAGCGCCTTGATGCGGTTGTAGGGATTGAGCAGCGCGCTCAGGCTGCGGTCGTGGTTGAGGGTGGCGATCATGTAGGCCATGTACTTGGACATGTCCGCCTCCACAAACCACTTGGCCTTCTGCAGCTCAGGGGTGCGGTAGGTCAGATTGGTTGCGATCACCTTGGTGATGATCCCCTGCTCGTAGGCCTCCTGGAAGGCCTCCAGGCCATTGGTAAAGAACGCAAAGGTCACAATGCAGTAGATGCGGTTGGCCTTGCGCTGCTTCAACTCCCGGGCCAGATCCAGCATGGATTCACCTGAGGAAAGGATGTCATCGGCCACAATCACATCCTTGTTTTCCACGTTGATGCCGATATACTCATGGGCAATGATGGGGTTGCGGCCACCCACAATGGTGGTGTAGTCGCGCCGCTTGTAGAACATGCCCAGCTCCAGGGACAGCAAGGAAGAATAATAGATGTTGCGCGCCATGGCACCCTCATCAGGGCTGACGACCAGCATGCTGTCCTTGTTGATGTGCAGGTCCTTCACGCTGCCACACAGAGCCTTGAGCATCTGGTAGGTGGGCATGACGTTTTCAAAACCGATCAGAGGCACTGCGTTGATCACCCGGGGATCGTGGGCATCAAAGGTGATGATGTTCTCCACCCCCATGCTCTGCAGCTCTTGCAGGGCAAGGGCGCAGTCCAGGCTTTCCCGGGAGGTGCGGCGGTGCTGGCGGCTTTCATACAGAAAGGGCATGATCACGTTGACGCGCTTGGCCTTTCCGCCAATGGCAGCGATAACGCGCTTCAGGTCCTGAAAATGGTCGTCAGGGGACATGGGCACTTCCATGTCATACATCTTGTAGCGCACGGAGTAGTTAAGCACATCCACAATGATGTAGATGTCATAGCCACGGACACTTTCTTTGAGCACGCCCTTAGCCTCGCCCGTGCCAAAGCGCGGGCAGTAGGCCTTGAACAGGAAGCTGTTGCGGTTCTTGCCGGGGATGGTGAAGAACTCGCTGTCCTGCACCTCCTGCAAATCGTGCCATTTGAGCAGCCAGGAGTTGATCCGTTCACCAATCTCTTCACAGCCGTTCATTGCGATGACACCCAAGGGACCGTATGGTACTTCGTTCAGATCACTGGGCCATGCAATCATTGAGCCTTCCATTCCCTACCCTCCTGTATGTCCTGTTATGATCAAGCCGCCTGTCCCGGCTCCTCTTCCTGTTCGGGCAACTGCTGGATGGACTGCATCTGAAGCCGCGGATAGCTGAGGCTGCCTTCCTCATTGCTGTTAAGGCCGATCAGCGTGCCGTAAACCCGTACCCGGCTTTGCAGCGCCATGCCGGGATCATGGTCAGCCACCACCAGCACGGTATCGGCATAGCCGGTCACGGCCTTGCGCAGCGCCAGGCTGATGACCCAGTCGCCCGCCTCCTGCTCCACCTTGGTCACATAGCCATCGTAGGTCAGCAGCTTGCTGTCATAGGCATCCGCCTGAGCAATCAAGTCGGTATACGTGGGGCTCAGAGCCTCAAGCCCGG
>JAAZBR010000315.1 GCA_012513735.1 Clostridiales bacterium
AGGCGCACCTTAGCCAGCTTGCTTCCAAACAGGCCGAACAGACCCTTGGAGCCCTCCTCCAGGATGTCCACCTGCACATCGCTAATACTCAAGCCCAGTTTGCTCAGGCCCTCGTTAATGGCTTCTTCAACAGTTTTTCCAGTGGATTCATAGGAACTCATTGTGTCTGAACCTCTCCTTTGGCGGCGGCCTCCAGCTTCTCCTTTTGATCATAGTAGCGGGTGATCAGGATGTTCATGGCGGTAGCCAACAGGTTGCTGACCACCCAGTACAGGGCAAAACCTGCGTTGGATGTCAGGGTGATATAAACAGAGAACAGGGGGAAGAAATACTTCATGAAGCCGCCCATGCCGGGAGCCTGCTGGCTGGTGCCGGCCTGCTCGGTTGTCAGGGTGCTTGGCGCAGCGCCCGTGGCGCCGGGGGTGACCTTGGTCATCAGCACTTGAGAAAGGCCGGCTGTAATGGGCAGAATCAGGTAGCCGTTATACTGCTGAAACACAGAGACAGTGAACAGGAAAAAGTTCATGTTGCCCCAGCCAGGCATGGCGGCCGTCTGGGCGATGTAGGTGGGCATCTGCTGTAGCGTCAGCACCATGGAGGGCATCAGCTCCTTGAGAGTTTGGGCAGAGCTGAAATCAAGCCCCGCTGCATTGAAGTCCTCCACATGTGCAGAAATGTTCTGCACGATCAACTGAACCTGCTCGGAGGATAAAGTCTGATAGATCTGCTGCCAGACATCATTGGTGATGGCACGGATGGCATTGACATCGGGGGCCACAGAGGCAAACAGGGAATCAGCCGCCCAGATATTCTTTACCCACAGCCATCCCTCATATACCGGCGTTTCCCCAGTGAGGAAGGTGAATACCTGGTGGACAATCTGCTCGTTGGCAATGGCACGCATGGCGCCAAACATGGCGAACAAAATGGGCATCTGGATCAGCAGCGGCAGGCATCCTGCCATGGGGCTGTAGCGCTCCTTGCGCATCAACTCACTTTGCTTTTGCTGCAGCTTCTGCTTGTCGTTGGCGTACTTTTTCTGCAACTTGTTCAGCTCCGGCTGTATCTTGGCCATTTTGCGCATGCCCTTGCGATTTTTGATGTCCAGCGGAATCAGCAGCAGCTTAATCAACAGGGTGAAGACAACAATCGACCAGCCATAGTTGGCAATAATGGTGTAGATCCACTCCAGGATCCCCTTGAGCAGGTTCGTAATAGCAGCCAAGTGCTTAGTCCCTCCTTATGGCTCCGTCCGGCAGGTCCGGAACGGGATCATACCCCCCTTTGTGCAGGGGATTGCAGCGAATGATACGCCGCATGCCCATCCATCCGCCCCTGAGCGTGCCATATCGCTGAATGGCGACACGCGTATATTCTGAGCAGGTGGGCACATAGCGGCAAGTCGCGGAAAGATGGGGGCTGATAGCACGCTGGTAAAAGGCGATCAGTCGCAGCAGCAAGCCCTTCATTTCGCTTCCCGAAACAGGTTTTGCCGGATCAGCAGCTTGCGCATATCGCTCTCCAACTCTTGGTACGTAGCTTCCGCTGCCGGCAAACGAGCGGTAAAAACATACAGCCCATTCTTTAACTGGGGCATCAGCAAGCGAAAACACTCGCGCATGCGGCGTTTGACCCGGTTGCGGATAACGGCCTTGCCAACCTTCTTGGATACGGAGAAACCTGCCTGCAGGCGCCCTGATTTCACATAGGCCAGCGCCATCAGCGGACGTGCAGCGCTTTTTCCCTTTCGGTACACATAACGGAACTGGCCGTTCTTGCGGATGCGGTGCGCTTTTTGCAAGGTACTCCCCTTATCGGTTCGGCCCGGGCAGATAAAAACCCGCCCCTTTTACGCGCATACAGCAGCAGGGCGGGTCAGGCCATGCGTCGGTGCGGTGCGCCTGCTCAGACAGTGAGCGACTTGCGGCCGCGGCGGCGGCGGGCGGCCAGCACGCGCCTGCCGTTCTTGGTGGACATACGGGCACGAAAACCGTGCACCTTATTGCGCTGACGCTTTTTGGGCTGGTAGGTACGGAACATCTTTCTAACACTCCTTACTCAATGACGCATTCGGCGTCCAAAACGCATGTAACATGCAGAACACCACGACGTAACTTGTTGAGTATACCCAAGGCACAGAAAGCTGTCAATACCCAAGTCCGATTGCCGGGGCACTTCCAG
>JAAZBR010000316.1 GCA_012513735.1 Clostridiales bacterium
CGCGCCACCAGCTTCTGCCGCTCCGCACGGGTGTCCAGCTTCCGGCGCGTGTCCTGCTTGGCCTGCTGCACGGCCACCCGCCTGCGCTCCTTCCAGCTTTCCCGTACCCGCCTGAGCTGCCGCTCGTAGTTCTCCACCAGCGGCGCGGTCAGCTTTTCGCGGTAGGCATTGCGGAATATGTCAAGCCCTGTCACAAACGCGGCTTCCTCCGGCGCCAGCCCGGGCACCGCGCTGGGCGTGTCCTCCATCTGCACGGCGCGCTGATCCGCCACGTCCTGCACCACGCTCTGCGCGTAGCTCATCACATGCCGCCAGTCCTGCACGCCCTTTTGCACGTAATCAAACGCCGCGCGCAGGTTGCGGAACACGCCCTCCGCGTCCGCGTCGCTGCCCATATCGCGTACCAGGTTGTCGGCCAGGATGCGCACCCGCTTGTCGGGCACCCGCACCCCCTGGGCCTGTTTGAACAGCTCCAGCAGCACCCGCCCGCTGTCGGCCACACCCTGCCCGTCCTCCTCCTGCACCGTCAGGAAGGCTTCCGACGGGCCGGTGTCCTCCAGCGAATACTTCTTGCCAGATCCTGCCTCGTCTGGTACAATATCGTTGAGGATATCTACATTGGGGTGGTGTTGCGGTTTACCGTATTCAGCTGCGAAACTCGATGTGATATCCTTTATCTGTGTAATGTCGTGGAACACACTTCCGTGCGCAGTTTTCTTAATCGCGGTATCCCCTTCAAAATATTTTCCGCCTACCTGATACACTACGCGATAATGATCCCATCCTCCAACAGCATCCGGGTGCCTACCATCATCATCAACATGTCTTAAAAAATTACCCGCTTCAATCAGATTATCAAGCTCTGTTGCCGCGCGCATCTTCGCCGCCCGAATATCGGGATCGATATTCTTTTTAGCCGTATACGCATATTCTCCTGCCGACCTGTTTTTGATGTATGCTTTGTTAGTAACCCCAAGCACCTTACCTACAAAATGTTCAATGATATACCGCTTGGCAATCTTCCCATACTCTGCAGGATCAGCGCCGTCAAACAAATGCTGATCCGTATCCACAAGCACGTATTTGGTGCCATCAGGCAACGAATCCAGACTGTACCGCGTTCCCGTGTTCGCAGTCGCTTTGCCTGTGTTCGCAGTCGCTTTGCCCGCATCCGCAGTCACTTCACCCGCTTCCCGCACCACGCTCCCGGGCTCGCCGTCCCGGCCCTGCTCCCGGGCGAAGTCCTCAATGGCCTCCCACCAGCGCTGCCGCAGCGCGTCCACCCGGTCGCCCATTTCACGTAGCGCCTGGGCCTCGGGCGCCTGGCTCTGCAGCCCCCGGAACGCGTCGCGGATCCGGCGGACAAAGTCCCGCAGATACGCCATGATCCGCGTGGCCAGTCCGGGGTTTTTCTTCGCGATCTGCTTGCATACTATCCCCCGTGCTATCGGACATGGTTCAGGAATACGGCTGACGCTGACTTGAGCGTCATCAAGCGGGTATTGAGAATAATCTCACACCTCCGCGCTTTTCGCTTTCTGAATATCCTGAAGCGTCTCGTCCATCAGCCGTTTCAACTCCAAGTCAGCTTCCCGCAAACGCTCCAGCTCTGTCAAGGTTGCCTGGCTTTTCTCAGCGACATCCCCGCCGCCCTCCCGCACAGCCTGCTCGGTTTGTTGCATGGCCTCCAAAGAGCGCCGGGCAGCGTTGCGGTAAACGTCCAACGCCGCCTGCTGCTGATGGATGTTCAGCGCCAGAGCAAGCTGGTTTTTCCACAGGGGCAGCGCCAGCTCCGTCGTCTGTTTCAGCTTATCCACCACCGCCTGCTGGTTATACTGGGTCAGGCGGATTTGCAGAGCCGTTTGCAGGCAGATGGCTTTGGATTGCCGAAGCTGGCTAAGGCGGGCAGAAAATAGATCAGCAAATGAATCGGAGGCGGCGTCCACCCCTTCAGATGCCCTTTGCCTTTCCAACGCCAGTTCTCCTGCCAGTATTTTCCGGTGCAGCGCATGGTAACAGGCCCGGTTGCTTTCATACAGCGTATCCAGCAGCCTCATTTCTTTCTGCAGCGCCAGCCCGGCCATATCCAGCCGGTTGGCCAGGCGATCCACCAGAAGAGAGAGCTCTGTATAGTTGCAGCGCAGCGCAGCAGCCTTTCGTTTTTCGGGGGAAAACAGGGCGCCCAGCAGCCCCTTGGATGGGCGGAGGGAGGCGATATCCAGCGAATCGATTCTGTCCTGCAAGGCATGGATGGCATCAAGCGCATCCTGCAGGCCGCTGCCGGATGCCCGTTTCAGCAGCATATCGGACAGGTCGCCTAATTCCCGCTGCTCTTTAGCGCCATAGCCCGTGGCGGTGAGGGGATCCTTTAGGTCAAGGCCCTGCGCCAGGGACAGAATGTCCTCAGGAGGGGGAGCCTGGGCTTCAAATTCCGCCGCAATCCGGGCAGGGTCAAAGGCGGCTTGCATGCCTATTGCTCCAGAGAGCGGATAAGCTTTTCCATCACCTGGGAATCGGGCATCTGAATAATCTGAGAAATCACAGGCGCTACCCCGGGCACCCCCAGGTTCTTCACATCCACGTTGGCCGCGTTGATGCCGGTGCGGAAGCCATGCTTCTCCCAGGCCAGGGCTTGCACCTCCGGTTCCAGCAGCGCTTCCAGCCCGATTTTGCCCTTTTCGGTGAGCGCAATATACACGTGGCTGGACCAGACGGTGGGCACCGGGTACAGCAATACCACGTCATCCTTAATCTGCTGGTAATCCTTGGGGTTGGTGTGGGCAAACTCCAGCAATTGGCTTTCGTAGCCCGCCACCA
>JAAZBR010000317.1 GCA_012513735.1 Clostridiales bacterium
CATGTACAGCTTGGGCGCCTTGCGGGCAACAAGGTAACGGTTTTCCCCATGCTGGCGCGCCATTTCATATACCAGCGGGATGCCTTTGGATTCGGCGGTGATCAGCACATCGTGCTCGGGCGCAATTTTGAGCAGCTCACGCGCGCAGGCGACGGTCAGCTCCACATCGCCAAAGATGACAAAAGCCGCAATGGACAGCGTCTCGTTCACAGTGCAAATGGGTAGCTGACGGGTGAGGCCGGCCACCTGAAGGGTGTAATCCATGTTCATGCTCATGCTCCTTTGCTGCGCCGGAAAAACCGGACGATACACAAAAATATGACAATATGGTACGGCAGACGGCTGGGATTGTCAATTACTGGGAACCCGCTTGATCACTTGTGTCCACGGTGTCCACGCTTGCAATAGTTGAGTCAAGCTGCAGCAGAAAGCTTTCAAAAATGTGCTCCACCTGCTGATACGTGCGCACCGCATTCAAATGGCTGCGCACCTTGGCAGCACCGGGCAAACCTTTCAAATACCAGGCGAAGTGTTTACGCATTTCCACTATCGCATGCGCTTCCCCCTTCCAGGCCACCATCATGCGGGCATGGCGCAGCGCAGTGTGCAGCCGCTCCTGAGGAGTAGGTGCTTGAGGAACCTGTCCCTCAAAGGACTGCCTGATCTGCCGAAACAGCCAGGGCATGCCCAGCGCACCGCGGCCAATGGCCATGCCGGCACATCCGGTCACCCGCAGGATATCCCGGGCGTCCTGCCAGGTAAAGACATCGCCATTGGCGATCACCGGAATGTGCAGGGCCTGGCGGACAGCGGCAATCGTCTGCCAGTCCGCCTTGCCGGCGTATTGCTGCGCCCGGGTACGGCCATGGACCGTGATGCTGTCCGCGCCTTCCTCCTGCGCCATCAGGGCAAAGGGCACGGTATTGATGCTGTGCTCATCCCAGCCGATGCGCATTTTGATGGAAAGGGGCAGGCAGGTGCTTTTGCGGGCCGCGCGGATCAGAGAAGCGGCCAGTTCAGGCGTTTTCATCAGGGCAGCCCCCGATCCCCCGCTGGTCACCTTGGGGGCAGGGCATCCCATATTGATGTCGATGCCGGCATACAATCCGGTATCGGTCAGCCGTGCCACGGCCTGGCCGATCCAGCGGGGATCCCGGCCGAAGACCTGGGCTGTAACCGGCGCCTCGCCAGGGTCTGTTTGCAGGATGTAGACATACGCACGGGCGTCTTTGGGCGCGGTCAGGTATCCCTGGGCGCTGATCATCTCCGTCACCGTGCTGTCCGCCCCCATTTCGCTTACAAGCAGGCGGAAGGGCCAATCAGAAATGCCGGCCAGGGGGGCCAGCATCACAAGGGGGCGGCTGCCTGGCTGCAGATTGTCAACTGCCAGGCTCATAGGGCCCCACATAGGTCATGTTCTTGATATGCCACTGGCCGTTTTCACGGGCCAACACCACATTGTAGCGAGCGCTTTCCCACCGCGGCACCGCCCACTGCGCCTGGGGAGTGACCTGGCGATACTCTGCCAATATGCGCCCGTCAATGGCAGGAATCCGCTCGGTGATGGTGGCGCGTGCCGTGTCATCCCAGGGCCATGACCACATCCACTCCATGTTGAGGCGGTGGTCAAAGCCGGTGATCCGGAAACGCTCATAGGGGTTGGTTTTGGTGCGGATGCTGGACAGCACGTTGTCGCGCTCAATGTAGCTGCGGGCAAAGTACTTTTCAAGCTCCCCCGGGGATTCCCCCATCATCACGGTCTGCGCACGCTGCGCCATGCCATCCTTCAGGATGATGTAGATGTTGGCCGCGTTCATAGAGAAATAAAAGGCAATGGTCATCAGGCCCAGCACAGCGGTGAGCACCAGCAGGCGGGTAGCAATAAACCAGACCAGGCGACGAAGATACTTCACGTGTCTGCCTCAGGGATGCAGCAGGCTGCCCATGGCGTCGCCGGAAAGCACGCGCAGGATGTTCTCAGGATCATCCAGACCGAACACCCGGATGAAGGGCAAACCCTGATCCCGGCACAGCAGCAGGGCGGAGAGATCCATTACCTTAAGCTGACGGCTCAGGGCTTCATCATAGCTCAGGTCTTTCAGCAGCTTGGCATCCGCATGATCCCGCGGGTCCTTGTCATAAACGCCATCCACGTTCTTTGCCAGCAGCAGCGCATCCGCCTTCAGCTCCAGCGCCCGCAGGGCAACCGCTGAATCGGTGGTAAAGAAGGGATTGCCCAGGCCGCCGCCCAGCAGCAGCACATGGCCTTCCTCCAAATAGCGGCGCCCCAGGTCGGCCCGGAACCCCTCCGCCACACGGGGCATATCCAGCGCGCTCATCAGGCGGACGGTGCACCCCGCCCGCTCCAGCGCATCCTTCATGCACAGGCAGTTCATGATGGTGCCCAGCATGCCCATCTGATCTGCCGTCACAGCATCCATGCCGCTGGCCCCGCCCTGGCGGCCGCGCCACAGG
Source organism: Clostridiales bacterium (assembly GCA_012513735.1). Taxonomy (GTDB): domain Bacteria; phylum Bacillota; class Clostridia; order Christensenellales; family Aristaeellaceae; genus UBA1038. Next base: position 2,476 of record JAAZBR010000317.1, read on the forward strand.
TTGCCGCCGCCAATGACCACGCCGAGCTGTACCCCCTGGTCAACCACTCGCCTGAGAACCTGGGCCACGGCGTTGATCATGTCATGGTCAAACAGCCAGCCATCCTTGCCCAGCGCCTCGCCGGACAGCTTGAGCAACACTCTTTTGTGGGGACTTGTCATGACTTGCCTCCGAATGCGAAAAAGGCGCACGCTTGCGCGGCGCCTTTGGATTATGTGTTAGGGCAGCAGGCAGCGCGCATTACTTGCCGGTCATTGCGCTGATTTCGCTGGCCAGGTCAGAAACCTTTTTCTCGATGCCCTCGCCCAGCTCATAGCGGACAAAGCGGCGGATGGCGATTTTCTCGC
>JAAZBR010000006.1 GCA_012513735.1 Clostridiales bacterium
CATGTCGGCTTATGCCCGACAGTTTCTGGGGCAGATGGAAAAGCCGGATGTGGATTCCATTGAGGGTCTGTCACCTGCCATCTCCATCGACCAGAAGTCCACCGGCAGCAACCCCCGCTCCACCGTGGGTACGGTCACCGAAATATATGATTATCTGCGCCTGTTGTACGCCCGCATTGGTGTGCCCCACTGTCCGGTGTGCGGCAAAGAGATCCGCCAGCAAACAGTAGACCAGATGACCGATGCGCTGCTGGCCATGCCGGAAGGCACCCGCCTGCAGATTCTGGCGCCCGTGATCCGCGGCCGCAAGGGGGAGCATCAAAAGATTTTAGAAAATGCCCGCAAGGCGGGCTTTGTGCGTGTGCGCATCGATGGGGAGCAGTACGAGCTGGATGATCTGCCCGTGCTGGATAAGAAAAAGAAGCATAACATCGAAATTGTGGTGGACCGCGTGATCATCCGCGAAGGGCTGAATCAGCGCCTGAATGATTCCATCGAAACGGCATTGCGCGAATCCGGCGGTCTGATGGCCAGCCAGGTGGTACCCGATGGCGCCCTCACCCTCTATTCGCAAAATTATGCGTGTCCGGACTGCGGCGTAAGCATCGAAGAGCTGACACCCCGGATGTTCTCGTTCAATAACCCGTATGGCGCTTGTCCCGAGTGCTCGGGTCTGGGCAGCACCGTCAAGATCAGCCCTGATCTGGTCATTGCTGACCGCAACAAGTCCTTGAACGAGGGGGCCGTGCAGATCATGGGGTTCAACAGCGCAGGCGACGAGAGCAATGTTGCCCACATGATGTTTGTGGGCCTCAGCGAGCACTATGGTTTCAGCATGGATACACCGGTAGCTCAATTGCCGCCTGACATCATCGACCTGCTGCTGTACGGCAGCAAGGGGGTGAAGATCCCCGTACGCTTCGCTTCAGGGGGTGGCGGTACCTGGAATGTGGCCTATGAAGGGTTGATCCCCACTGTGCAGCGGCGCTACACACAGTCCACCAGCGACAGCGTCCGCACCTCCTATGAGGAATTGATGCGGGAGGAGCCCTGCGCAAAATGCAAAGGGCAACGTCTGAAACCGGAATCCCTGGCGGTTACCGTTGGCGGCATCAATATCATAGAGCTGACGGAGAAGAATCTGCTGTCCGCCGGCGAGTTCCTTAGTAGCCTGCAGCTCAGTGAAACCCACAGGATGATCGCGTCTCAGATCCTCAAGGAAGCCCAGGACCGGCTGCACTTCCTGTGCAACGTGGGCCTTAGCTATTTGACGCTGTCCCGCAAGGCGGCCACCCTGTCGGGGGGCGAGGCGCAGCGCATCCGTCTGGCTTCGCAGATTGGTTCGCGCTTGGTGGGGGTGTTATACATACTGGATGAACCGTCCATCGGCCTGCACCAGCGGGATAACGAGAAGCTGTTGGGCACGCTCAAGGAACTGCGGGACCTGGGCAATACGTTGATCGTTGTGGAACACGACGAGGACACGCTTCGGGCAGCCGATTACCTGGTGGACATTGGCCCGGGTGCAGGCGAACATGGGGGCTATATTGTAGCCCAGGGTAGCGTACAGGATGTGATGAACACCAATGCATCCATCACCGGGGCCTACCTGCGGGGCGATATGCGCATTGCCATGCCTAAGAGCAGGCGGAAGCCCAGCGGGTGGCTGATTGTGCGCGGTGCGGCAGAGCATAACCTCAAGCAGATCGATGTACGTGTTCCGCTGGGAG
>JAAZBR010000318.1 GCA_012513735.1 Clostridiales bacterium
AAGGAGGCTCAGGCATCTACCCTGGGGTTCCTGCTGTCGCTGGCCATTCCCACGGTGGTAACAGCCCTTCTGCTGCCGGCCGTGTTTCGCTTTGGCGTAGGCAAGACGCGCCTGCTGTACATGGCGCTCATCCTTGGGGTGACAGCGGGCTTTTCTTCGGGCAAAACCTTTTCCCAATGGATCACGGGCGTTGCCGCTGCGTTGAACCGCCTGTCGCCCGCCGTATTGGCCCTGGGCGGCGTGGTATTGCTGGCGATGCTGATGGCGGGCTCTATTGTGCTGTCCATTGCGATTGTGCAAAAAAAAGACTACTGAAACGGTCCTTATCCCCCGGGGCGGTAGCAGACCGCTCCATTTTTTATGATTGCGCCGGCTTCACAGCGCAAACAGATAGTCAAACCATCATTTCTATGTTAAAATGGGCATCGCAAGGAACGAGGAACCGGGAGGAAGCATGGAAAGAATCGGTCGCCTGTTGCGTTTGGCGGGGCTTGGACAAGGGGAGGCTATTCTCATCCATAAACCCTCCAATGTGTTTTATCTGAGTGGGTTTACCGGTGAGGGCCTGCTGCTGATTGCCGAAGGCCTCGGCGCCATTGTGACAGACTTCCGCTATGTAGAGCAGGCCCAGAACCAGGCGCCCGACTGGCAGGTGCATAGCATCAGCCCGCAGAAGGGGCACATCAAGCTGACCGCTGAGCTAGCTGGTCAGGCGGGCATCCGCTCGCTGCTGTACGAGGATGACCAGGTCACCGTCAAGCAGTTTACGGCCATGGAGCAGGCATTTGAAGGGTCTGCTTTCCGCCCGCTGAACCAGTTGCCCGAAACCCTGCGCCAGGTCAAGGACGCTGAGGAGCTCGGCCATATCCGCCGCGCCTGCGCCATCTCCTGCCAGGCCTTTGAGCAACTGCTTCCCCGCATCAAGCCCGGTATGAGCGAAAAGCAGGTCAAGCACGACCTGGATTTCACCATGCTGGCGCTTGGTGCAGACGGCATTGCTTTCAGCACCATTGTGGCCAGCGGCCCCAACGGTTCCCTGCCCCATGCCATCGCGGGGGACAGGAAGTTGCAGAAGGGCGATATGATTACCTTCGATTTTGGCGCTCTTTCGGGGGGGTATTGCGCTGATATGACGCGCACCATTGCCCTGGGCGAGCCGGATCCCCAAATGCGCAGGATCTATGACATCGTGCTGCACGCCCAGCAGACCTGTCAGGATGCCCTGGCGCCCGGCAAGGACTGCCGCGCCATCGACCAGATCGCCCGGGACATCATTGGCGAGGCTGGTTATGGTGAGTGTTTTGGTCACGGGTTGGGGCATGCGGTGGGCATCGATATCCATGAGGAGCCGCGTCTGAGCCAGACGGCCACCGCCCAGCTGGAGCCCGGTATCGTGATCACGGTGGAGCCCGGTATCTATGTGCCCGGCCTGGGAGGCGTGCGGATTGAGAATAGCTGCGTTATTACGCAGGATGGGGTGGAGTCGCTGGTGACCGCACCCCGTGAGTTGATCATTCTTTGAGGGAGTATTCCCGTGAATAGTATGGAGGATATATGATTACAGCAGGCGATTTCAAAAAAGGCATTACCGTGGAGTGGGACGGCGGCGTATGGACGATCGTTGACTTTCAGCATGTCAAACCGGGCAAGGGCGCGGCCTTCGTGCGCACAAAGATCAAGAACGTCATGACGGGTGCGGTGATTGAGCGCAGCTTCAACCCCTCTGACAAGATGCCCCGTGCCATGATCGAGACGAAGGACATGGAGTACCTGTACAACGACGGCACCCTGTACTATTTCATGGACCCCGAAACCTATGAGCAGATCCCCCTCAACCACGACAAGGTGGAGGAAGCCATCAAGTTTGTCAAGGAAAACACCAATGTCAGCATCCGCTACTTCAACGGCGAACCCTTTGCCGTGGAGGCGCCCAACTTTGTGGAACTGAAGATTGCCCAGACCGAGCCCGGTTTTGCCGGCAACACCGCATCCAACACCTATAAACCTGCCACCACGGAAACCGGCTTTGAGCTGATGGTGCCCCTGTTCATCAACATCGGTGAT
>JAAZBR010000319.1 GCA_012513735.1 Clostridiales bacterium
GCCACGGGACCGGAAATCAAAGTCACAACGGCTCCCCGATCCCTAAGCGCCTCCGCCAGGGCATAGCCCATTTTGCCGCTGGAGCGGTTGGTGAGAAAGCGAACCGGGTCAATGGCCTCCCGTGTGGGGCCTGCTGTAACAATAGCATGAATCCCCGCAAAATCCCCCCTGGGCTGCAATATACTGGCTGCCGCCTCAACGATCTCCTGGGGTTCGCTCATGCGACCCGTTCCAATGTCACCGCAGGCCAGCAGGCCGCCGCTTGGGCCCACAACATGGACACCACGAGCCTGCAAAGTGATCAGGTTCTGCTGGGTGGGCTCCGCCAGGTACATCTGTGTGTTCATGGCGGGCGCAATTAAAACAGGCGCCCTGGTGGCCAGTAACGTGGTGCTCAGCATGTCATCGGCCAATCCGATGGCCAGCTTGGCGATGATGCTGGCTGTAGCCGGCGCCACAATGAACAGATCAGCCTTCTGCGCCAGCGCAATGTGTTCCACCTCCCAGGTCTGGGGAGCGGCAAAGGTATCGGTGGCCACAGGGTTCAGCGACAGCGTCTGCATCGTCAGCGGCTGCACGAACTGGCAGGCGTTTTTGGTCATAATGACATACACCCGGGCCCCCGCCTTCTTCAGACGGCTAACAAGGTCACAGCTTTTGTAGGCTGCGATGCCTCCGGACACACCAACAACGATGGTTTTGCCCTGCAAAGCGCTTTCTCTGTTATTCATCATCCAGCTTGCGGTGATAGGTCAGCAGGCCGCGATTGATCTCCTCGATGGCGATGGAGAGAGGCTTGGCATCCTCATCAGCCTCTACCAGGGGCTGGTTTCCGTCCATGAGCTGGCGCGCCCGCTGGGCAGCCTGCACCACCAGTGTGTAGGTAGAATCCACTTTGGTTTTCAGCTCTTCAATGCCGGGCTTGTTGATTGACATAGGTCCTCCTCAGTCTTCGTATATTTCAGGGAAATAGCGGATGGTGCGGTGCTTTTCGGCCAGGATGATGGCACACAGCCGTTCGAAGGCGGTGTCCAACTGGTCGTTCACCACAGCATATTGATAGTGCTTCAACTGGGCCAGCTCGCCATAGGCGTTGGACAAGCGCTTCATGATCTCGTCCGGATCCTCGGTGTTGCGGGTTTTCAGCCGCTCACGCAGCACAGTGTAGCTGGGGGGCAAAATAAACACGCTGACGGTGTCAGGCTTCTTCTGCATGATGCTGAGTGCGCCCTGGGGATCAATGTCCAGCAACATGTTGCGCCCCTCTTCAATGCCGGCCTCCACCTGGCTGCGCAGGGTGCCGTATCGGTGCCCGTGCACCGTAGCATGCTCCAGAAAAGCGTCCTGAGCCAGCAGCTCATCATAACGCGCATCGCTGATAAAGTGATAGTGCACGCCATCCTGTTCCCCCTCCCGGGGCTTGCGGGTGGTGGCGGAGACGCTGAAGGACATGGTAGCATCGCTGCGCAGCAACCGCTCACACAGGGTTCCCTTGCCGGTTCCGGAGGGCCCGGAAATTACCAGCAGCATTCCTTTTCGCACTTCCCTCATGGACGCATCTCTCCCTCCTGTGTGGCGCAATTATTCCACATTCTGTACCTGCTCCCGCAGCTTTTCAATCAGGGCTTTGCTTTCAAGCGCCAGACGCGTGATCTCAAGCTCGCTGGACTTGCTGGTGATGGTGTTGGCCTCCCGGTGCATTTCCTGCGCCAGAAAGTCCATCTTGCGGCCGGCAGGTTCGCTGGACTCAATCAGCTGCTGCATCTGCTGGCAATGGGCTTGAAGGCGGCTCAGTTCCTCATCAATGGCGCAGCGATCCGCAAACAGAGCGACCTCCTGGGCCAGACGCTGAGCATCTACGCCCTCAGCATTCAGCGCGGAAAGCCGCTCCGTCAATCGCTGCTGATACTGGGCGGACTGCTGGGGGGCCAGCGCCGCCATCTGCTGCTGCAGCGTCATCAGGCTGCTTAAATACACCATCAGGTCCGCCTTCA
>JAAZBR010000035.1 GCA_012513735.1 Clostridiales bacterium
CGGTGGAGTCAACATCCCACAGGGCTACGTGCTGGTAGCCGGCTTCGGCGATGGTCTTGGCAAAGCTGCCCTTGGTGCCCTTGGCGCGTCCCGCCCCAAAGGGATAGCGAACTGTGTTCATAGCATGGGGATGCCCAAGTGCCTTTTCCAGGCGCTTTTCCATGTTGTTCAGCTGGGCCAGGATGCTGTCGCGGCTGGCCTTTTCCAGATTCTTGTGGGTGTTGGAATGGTTGCCCAGCTCATGCCCCTCATCGATGGCCCGCTGCCACAGGGCGCGGTCACGCTCCAGCAGGTTTTCACCGATGGGGTACAGAGTCAGCTTGGCGCCGACGGCTGCGGCGGCATCCAGAAAATCGCCCAGCAATTCTGGCTCATACCAGTCGTCGATGGTGATGGCGATGCGGGGCTTTTCCCTGTCCCCATGGGTGTATTGGGTGATATAGCGGGGCCTGCTCTCCGCCTGCACCACAGGCAGCAGCGTCAGCAGGACAAGCAACAAAATCAATAGTTTACGCAAAGTAAGACCTCCTTGTGGATAGACCGAGTATAGAATAAGCCCCCTGTCCTGTCAATGCGGACAAGGGGCCCACGCTAACTTGTTACACTTCGGCACTCCAGCCTTGGCGCGTCGGGTTCCGCCCTGTGTGCTTCACCCAGGCGGCGGGGATATCACCCCAGCACCATGCGGTCGGGGATTTCCTCTGCATCGCCCCGCACGCGCTCAAACATCTTCAGCAGGTCTTCAACTGTAAGTCGAGCCTTTTCTTCGCCCGAAACGTCGATGGCAATGGTGCCGCCCGCCATCATGATCAGCCGGTTGCCCACCTTGATGGCATCGCGCATATTATGGGTGACCATCATGGTGGTCAGCTCGCTTTCCCGGATAAAGCGCTCACTCAGCTCCAGCACCTTGCGGGCAGTCTTGGGGTCCAGGGCGGCGGTGTGTTCGTCCAGCAGCAACAGGCGCGGCTGTTGAATGGTGGCCATTAGCAAAGTCAGCGCCTGGCGCTGACCACCCGACAGCAGGCCCACCTTGCTGCTCATGCGGTCTTCCAAACCCAGTTCCAGGGTTGCCAACATCTGCTGATACAGCTTGCGTTCAGACGCCGTGATGCCCCAGCGCAGGGTGCGGGGCTTGCCGCGGCGGTAGGCCAGGGCCAGGTTCTCTTCAATGTTCATATCGGCGGCCGTGCCCATCATGGGATCCTGGAACACACGGCCCAGGTACTTTGCCCGCTTGTATTCAGGCAGCTTGGTTACCTGCACATCGTCGATGAAGATATCGCCGCCGTCAGGCGGGTAGACGCCTGCCACGCAGTTGAGCAAGGTGGATTTGCCGGCACCATTGCCGCCGATCACCGTCACAAAGTCACCGGGATTCAGCGTCAAGCTGACCTGATCCAGAGCCAGGCGTTCATTCACCGTGCCGGGGTTGAACACCTTGCTGATTTTTTCAACGCGCAACATCCTTTAAGTCCCCTTCCTGGTGATGGACGAGCCCTTCATCATCCATTTCTTGATCAGCGGCAGGCTAAGGGCAAACACCACGGTGATGGCTGTGAACAGCTTCAGGTCATCGGCGGGCATGCCCATCTTCAGCACCAGCGCGATGATGATGCGGTAGGTGATGGCGCCTAGCACCATGCTGAGCAGGCGCAGAAAGAAGTTGCGCTTGCCAAACAGCACTTCGCCGATGATCATGCTGGCCAGGCCAATGACGATGGAACCGGTACCCATCTGCAGGTCGGCGTAGTTCTGCGACTGGGCGATCAGCGCACCCGCCAGCCCCACCAGGGCGTTGGACAACATCAGGCCCAG
>JAAZBR010000320.1 GCA_012513735.1 Clostridiales bacterium
CATTGTGTTTGCGCTGCTGTACTGGGTCGGTATGGCCAGGCTGGTGCGCGGGCAAATCCTCTCCATCAAAAACAATGAGTACGTGCTGGCGGCCCGGGCGCTGGGCGCCAACCCCGGGCGCATCATCCGTAAGCACCTGTTGCCCAACTGCATGAGCGTCATCATTATTTCTACAGCGCTTCAGATTCCCAGTGCCATCTTGACAGAGAGTTTTCTCAGCTTCATCGGCCTGGGCGTACAGGCCCCCATGCCCAGCCTGGGCTCTTTGGCCAGCATGGCGCGGGGTGGCCTGCAGAGCTATCCCTACAAGCTGGTGTTTCCTGCGTTGGGCATCTGCCTGATCGTGCTGAGCTTCAACCTGCTGGGGGATGGCATGCGCGATGCCTTCGACCCCAAGCTGAAGAGGTAACAGGATGAGCAATACACCTATTCTTCAGGTCAAGAACCTTTGCACTTCCTTCTATACAGAATCCGGTGAAGTTCATGCCGTGAACGGCGTTTCCTTCTCACTGGATAAGGGCAAGGTACTGGGCATTGTGGGGGAAAGCGGTTCAGGTAAGTCTGTCACCGCCTATCCCATCATGCGCATCCTGACCGATACAGGTAAAGTCACCAGCGGTGAGGTGCTGTTTGAGGGCAAAAACCTGCTGGATTTCAGCAAGGCGGAAATGCGGCAGCTCCGTGGTTCCAAGATCAGCATCATTTTCCAGGATCCAATGACTTCATTGAATCCCGTATATACAGTGGGCAACCAGATCCGGGAAGCCATCATGCTGCATACCAGTCGCAACAAGCAGCAAGCCGACCAGCGAGCGCTGGAGCTGTTGGAGCTGGTGGGCGTCAACGACCCGGCCAAGCGGTTGAAGCAGTATCCGCACCAACTGTCAGGCGGTATGCGCCAGCGGGTCATGATCGCTATGGCCTTGGCCTGTGAGCCGGATATCCTGATCGCTGATGAACCCACCACCGCCTTGGATGTGACCATTCAGGCGCAGATACTGGAGCTGATGCAGGAGCTGCAGCGCAAGCTGCAGATGGCGATCATCATGATCACCCATGACCTGGGGGTGATTGCCGAGATGTGTGATGAGATCATTGTGATGTATGCGGGCAGTGTGTGTGAGCGGGGTACTGCGGATGAGATTTTTTATAACCCGCGCCATGGCTATACCCAGGGTCTGCTTCGCTCCATCCCCAAGATATCCAATGTCCACGAGCGGCTGATCCCCATTGCCGGCTCTCCTGTGGACCTGCTAAATTTGCCCTCTGGCTGTGCCTTTGCATCCCGCTGCGACTTGGCTATGAAGGTCTGCCTGACACAGAAGCCGGAGGAACTGTGGATCAATGAGAACCACCTGTGTTCCTGCTGGGTGAACGTCAAGCAGGTTTACGAAGAAGCTGCCGGAGGTGTACAGCATGAGTAACGGCCATTTGCTGGAGGTCAAGGACCTCAAGCAGCATTTCCCCATTCGAACCGGCACCTTCTCAACGGTGCCGCTCAAGGCGGTAGATGGCGTCAGCTTTAACATCGACAGCGGCGAGACCTTGGGCCTTGTTGGCGAATCCGGCTGCGGCAAGACAACGGTCGGCCGCTCCATCCTGCACTTATACGAGCCGACGGCAGGCACCATCCATTTTGACGGGCAGACCATCAACAAGAACAATATACACAAATTCCGCAAGGACATGCAGGTGGTGTTTCAGGATCCCTACTCATCCTTAAACCCGCGCATGACGGTTGCTGATATCGTGGGCGAACCGCTGGACATCCACCGGCTATACAACAGTAGGGCCGAGCGGGATGAGAAGATCGAACACCTGCTGACGCTGGTGGGCCTTAACAGCGACCATTCGCGCCGCTATGCCCATGAGTTTTCAGGCGGCCAGCGG
>JAAZBR010000036.1 GCA_012513735.1 Clostridiales bacterium
CCTCCTGCTCCGGCCCCAGCAACTGTACCTGCACGCCGTTGTAGTAGCGGCCCAGGGACAGGGCCTCCTTGCCGGGCTGCGCCCGCAGGTGCAGACGGTCACCGGGGTTGGGGTTGCTGACCAGCGCGCTGTCCGGCTGCGGGTCAAAGGGCCAGGGAGCCACGGCGTGCTCCCCCTGGGGCCCCCGCCAGACATCGCCCGCCGACAGCGGGGCTGCCAGCCCCTGGGACAGGCTGAGCAGGCTGACGCAGAGCGCTAGCGCCCAGGCCAGCCACCGCGTCGCCCGCAGATCTGTCTTTTTTTTCGCCTGATTTTCCATCCAATTGCCCCTCATGCGCGTTCCCTCCCGGCGTGCGGGCCATTCCTTTGCCCGCTGTTCTATCCATGTAAACGAAAGAAAGGCCGGGATTCTTGCACCCTCCCTCAAGACCCCGGAAACGGACCGTCTCGCTGCCCGCTACCCCAGACATTGACTTTGAGCTGGACACTGCCCCTGGTGGATACTGGAGGACCTCCTGTGCGGCTTCCGACGGTCCATCCACCCCAAGGCCATCAGGAGTCGTCTTACGGGTTCGATTCCCATCTTTACCATCCGATCTTCGTAAAATGCCCGTAAACTGGCGGCAAAAGCCTTTTTTACCTTGCACCCACCCCCTGCAGCCGCTATAATGTATGGGAAGGAGGGATGGCCATGACGGAGATCAACGGAACCACGAAAATGGAGCCTGTCGTCTTGGGGAATGATACGGCGGGCGGTATTCTGCATCACGTCTATCTCGCCCTGCAGGACAAGGGTTACGACCCCATTGCGCAGTTGACGGGCTTTATCCTGACCGGCGATCCCACCTATATCACCAGCCATAACTCCGCACGCAGCCTGATTTGCCGGCTGGAGCGGGATGAAATACTTGAGGAGCTGGTGCGCTTCTACGTGTCCGCCCAATTTGGAGGCTGATGGCTCGCCTGCTGGGCCTGGATGTGGGCGATAAACGCATTGGCGTGGCACTGTCCGATGAAGGGCAGCGCATCGCCAGCCCCCACAGCGTGTACATGCGCGTCGGCTTCGCACCGGATACGCGCTATTTTGAAGGCCTGCTGCATGAAACCGGCGCCCAGGCGCTGGTGGTGGGCTTGCCCTACAACATGGACGGCACCCTGGGCGAACAGGCCCGCAAGGTGCAGGCCCTGTGCCAGCGCTTTGTGGAGGCAGGCATGCAGGTGCATTACATGGATGAGCGCCTGACCACCAAATCGGCCGAGGCTGCCCTGATTGAGGGCGGTATGCGCCGGGAAAACCGGCGCGACACCGTGGACAAGGTGGCCGCCGCCCTGATTCTGCAAAGCTGGCTGGACAGCCATTAACCATGACAATGGCCCGCACCCGGCGGGGTTTGTATAGCGCCTGTGTGCGCATCAATGTTCAGGAGGAACCGACACATGGATGACATCAAGAAGAAGGATCTGCCCAATAACGAAGAGATCGAGGAGATCGAAGAATACGACGAGGATGACAACATCGTGGAGCTGACCGATGAGGACGGCGTAACCACTGCCTTTGAATACCAGGCGACCATCGAAATGGATGGCGATAACTACGTGGTGCTGATGGTGGCCGAGCAGGATGAGGAAGAGGCCGAAGAGGATGGCAGCGTGGTCATCATGCGCATCGAGCAGGATGAAAACGGTGAAGATATCTACGTTTCCCTGGAGGATGAGGACACCACCCAGCGGGTGTTTGACCTGTTCCTTGACTATCTGGATGAGGAAGAAGAAGGCGAGCTGGACGAAGAGTAATCCTTCCGGCCTTTACCAAAATAGCGCCGCGGCGATCTGTTGATTGCCGCGGCGTCTTGCTATCTATATTTGTCAGCACTATAAAGAGAAACAGATTGAATGCTATGGTTTCATCTGTCGTCATTTCTCGCGTGAAAATCCTATAGATTCCGCATACTCCTGCGCAGAAACGCCGCCGTGCGCTCCTGCGTAGGCTGGGAAAATAGCTGCCGGGGGGGGCCTTCCTCCACGATCTGTCCCTCATCCATGAAGATCACCCGGTCGGCCGCGTCCCGAGCAAAGGCCATTTCATGGGTGACGATCAGCATGGTCAGGCCCTGCTTTTTCACCTGTTGCATCACACCCAGCACCTCGTCCACCATCTCCGGGTCCAGGGCGCTGGTAGGCTCGTCAAACAGCAGCACCTGAGGATCCATGCACAGCGCCCGGGCAATGGCCACGCGTTGCTTCTGCCCGCCGGAAAGCTGGGCCGGCCTGGCCTCCCGGTAGGGCAGCATGCCCACCTGCTCCAGATACTTCATGGCGGTTTCCTCGCTTTGGGCGCGGCTGCGCTTCAGCACCTTCACCTGGCCCAGGATGCAATTCTCCAGCGCGCTTAA
>JAAZBR010000321.1 GCA_012513735.1 Clostridiales bacterium
AGTCGGCATGCTGCTGCACAAACGCATCCATCGCTGGCTGAAGCTGGGCGGCTGATTGTCGATACGCTTCCTGTAGGCGCCGTGTTTTCCACGCGATCACCTGAGGATAGTCCACCCGCTCGGCCGCACCGAAATCCGGCGGGGTTTGCGGTTGCAGCAGACCCTCGCTTTGCAGCGTGCGCAGGTCGATCAGCAGAGGATTGCCTGCGAAGCTGCTGAAGCTTTGATAGGGGGATTCGCCATATCCCGTGGGGGAGATGGGCAGCACCTGCCAGATTGCTATCCCAGAGGCCTGGAGGAAGTCCACAAACATCCGGGCTTCCTGACCCAGTGTGCCAATGCCTTCCGGTCCCGGAAGGGAAGTAATATGCAGTAGAATGCCGCTTTGACGCATGCGTTGATATCCTTTCAAGGGTTATTGTAAAATGGCACCACTGTAGCCGGACAGGGTTAGCAGCGTGTCCTGCAGCTGCGGAAGCCCGCTGGTTATTGCAGCGTCCGCTGCATCAGGTACGTTGTGCTGTACAAAACCCTTGCTTCAGCATACAGTTGCGGCATTTTTCACGCCATGGCATGAAAACGTTTTCAGGATAATGTACAATAACAACACTATACCCAGTCACCAAAACACTTGTCAAACATTAATTAAGAAATGGCACCGAAGCGCCAGAATAATGAATAATGATTGGACTCAGGGCACAGGCACGGCCTGTTCATCCGCGTCAAGCGTTGCCTGCTTGATAGGTTGTAAATGGTTATCCTGGCCGGTAACAGGCAGACAGACCACCATCCTTGTACCCAGCCCTTCATGGCTGATGACTTGGAAGTAGCCCTTGTGCTGGTCCACGATCCATTTGGCAATGGAAAGGCCCAGCCCGGTGCCGCCCGTCTGGCGTGTGAGCGCCCGGTCCGCCCGGTAGAACCGCTCGAAAATGTGAGGGATATCGGCTGAGGGAATGCCCGCGCCGCCATCCTGCACTGAGAAGCAGGGGACGCCACGCTCATCCACAAAACTGCGCAGGGTGATTAGCTCCCCCTCCGGAGAATATTTGATGGCGTTGTCGCACAGCACCCGCGCCGCCTGCTTGAGAAGCGCCGCGTCGCCCAATGAGGGCACCGGTACGTCCGCACGAAGCTGCCAGCGATGGTCCTTTTCAATCATAGCGTATTCGTCATATACCTCCCGCATCAGGGCGGACAGGTCAAGGGGCTGCAGGGTGGGTTGGTTGCGGCCGGCCTCGCCCCGGGCCAGGAACAATAGCTGCTCCACCAGGCGCTGCATGTTGTCCGCTTCCCCCCGGATGGCGGCAATGCTCTCCCCAAGAATCTTCTCATCATCCTTGCCCCAGCGGGCCAGCATATCCGCATAGCCGCGGATCACCGAGATGGGCGTGCGCAGTTCATGGGAGGCATCGGACACAAACCGTATTTGCTGCCGATAACTCTCATGCATGCGGGTGAGCAGGTTGTTGACCGCATTTTCAAGGCCCTGCAGGTCGCTGTCCCCGGTGGACAGCCGGGCATCTGGCGCCAGGGGACTGATGGCCGCAATGGCATCCTCCAGGTCGTGGTACTTTTGCTCATCAAACCGCAGGCTGCTGAGCTGTTCGGCCGCCTCACTCATCTGGTGCAATGGGGTCAGCAGCCGCATGGTTCTTTTGCGTCCGCTGCGCCAGTGAAAAAACAGCACCACCAACTCAAAGCCTACCGTGATATTGGCCAGCCGTTCGCAGAGCAGAAGAAAATCGCCGGCGGCCACCCTGTGCACAACCTCATCGGCGCCTGAAAACACATAAACCACCGTTTGCAGAGTCTGCCGGTGGTTCTGCCCATCCACCCACTCCAGGCTGCGGCGAAGCTTATAGGTCCATTGCTCGCCATATACCTGGTGTTCCGCCGACCAGGCCCAACCCAGGAGGGCCGCCAGCAGAATGAACACATTGACAATCAGCAGCGCAAAAAACAGGCTGCTCACCTGGGCGCGGTTGATGCGCCGGGCAATGGAGGTCATGCGCCTGTTTTCTTTAGGTTTCATGCGTATTTTCCCTCAGGGTATAGCCTACTCCGCGCACTGTATGCAGCAGCTTGATACCAAAAACCTCGTCAATTTTGCTGCGCAGGTAACGGATGTACACATCTACCACATTGGTCTCGCCCATATAGTCGTAGCCCCATACCTGCTCCATGAGGGCATCCCGCGTGAGCACAATGCCGGGGTTCTCCATCAGCATCTGCAGAAGAGAGAATTCGCGCCCTGTCAACTCTACATTCTCGCCCATGCAGCTCACCGTGTGGCGGGCAATGTCCATTTGCAGGGGGCCGACCGTCAGCACGGGCAACGCGGCTGCCTGGCGCTTGCGTAGAGCGGTGCGAATGCGTGCCAGCAGCTCCTCAATGGAGAAAGGCTTTGTAATATAGTCATCGGCCCCCATATCCAGGCCGGTCACCTTGTCCATCACAGCATCCCGGGCGGTGAGCAGGATCACTGGCGCATCGGAGGTTTTGCGCAGGCGGCGCAGCACCTCCAGACCATTGATGCCCGGCAGCATGATGTCCAGCAACATCAGGTCCCATCCTCCCTTTTCGGCCAGTTCCAGGCCCGTGCGGCCATCCTCCGCCTTGATGACTTCATAGCCTTCGTGGGTCAGCTCCAGCTCCACAAAGCGGGCAATCTTCTGTTCATCTTCTATCAGCAGGATTCTGTGCATGTCACACTCTCTTTCACGGAGCAAGGGCGCGAATTGGCTTTCTTCGCGCTCGGTTGCCCCCAGGCTGGTTGGTTAGTTGGTCAGACGTCGCCGTGGCTGTCGTTCTGGCTGCTTCCGGCGCCCGTTTTGATGTTCTCCGCCATGTCCGAGGCCTTGTCCATCACCTTGTTAACACCCTCCACCGCGCTGGAGCCCGAGAAGCGGTAGCTGACGCCAAAGAACAGGCTGATCACCATGGTGGGAATCGTCCACCAAAACATGAACAGCAGCATCAGGACAAATGCAATCAGCGGCAGGGAGGATATCTTTTTGCCCTTTCGGTAGAGATCAAGGCTGATCTTGTTCATGCGGTTGATCAGAGAAGCCAGCATCTCAAACAGCCGCGCGATCACACCTTTTGTGGAACTATCGACCTTTGGGGATTGGGGTTTGGTTTCCCGCTTGGTGGTGTAGCTGGCGCTTTCCTCCCTGGCCAGCTTGCCCTCCCGCTCCAGGATCACCAGCGCATCCAGCAGATCCCAGTCGCTGACTTCCAGTGCAGCCTTTGCATCTTCATAAGAAACGTTCGCCTTTGCGCGAAGCTTTTCCACAATTTCCATGTGATCCATTTTATTGCCTCCTTCAGTGTTTCCCTTGGTACACACCCATCATAAGCCCTTTGGATTAGGCCCAAAGAAAGCACTCATTAGGAAATGATTAAAAGCGCAGGAGTCTTTCGCAAGGACAAACACAACACGGGGATGGCCATGTTGCATGACCATCCCCATAGGTTTCATTCGTTTAAGGGAACCACTTACAGGCCCAGGTTCTTGCGGCCAATGAAACCGCGTGCGGGCTGTCCCGAACCGTCGAAGTTATCCACCTCCACGTAGGCCCAGTTGTTCATCTTGGCCAGAACCGTGAAGGTTTGACCGGGCTCAAAGCGCTTGGACAGCTCGCGGTTATCGCCAACGATGGGGTCATCTACAAACACGGAGGGGCCCTGGTTGACCATAGGGACACGGGACAGGTTGAGGACGGGCACAGACACATCGCCCGGAATGGCAGCCGCAGTCACAAAGCCGATGCGGTATCCGCCATTGGACAGGCCGTAGCCAATCAGCACCCAGCCGTTCTCACTGCCATACACCCGGATAGAGCCGCCGCCAACAGTTGCATTACCAACCCTGTAGTAACCTTCACCGGGGCCGGTATAGACCGGATAGGAGCCATCCACCAGGCGGGCCTGCTGATGCTCGGGCAAGGTGGGGACAGAGGCGGGTGGCTGCGGCGCTTCCGTAGGCACCGGTGTGGGTTCAGGTGTAGGTTCAGGCGTGGGCTCGGGCGTGGGTTCAGGTGTAGGTTCAGGCGTGGGCTCGGGCGTGGGTTCAAGCGTAGGTTCAGGCGTGGGAGTGGGGGTTACCTCGGGTTCAGGAACAGGCGTTGCCGGTTCCTGAGTGGGGGTGACGGGCGTGGGCGTAGGCGTGGGCGTTGCGGGAGCCGGTGTCGCCGTAGCCGGCGCAGGGGTCGCCGGAGCCTGATAGATAAACACAACAGTGTCCGGGGTAACGGTGCCGTCAGCGCCCAGGGTAACGGTCACACTGCGCTCGCTGGTAAGCAGGTAACCTGAGGGCACATAGCTGTCGTTGGCAACCACATTCTGAGACCCTTCACGTAGCGCTTGCTCGGTTGCCAGCAGGACGCCGCCATTCTGATCCTGATAGGAAATCTTGACGCTTCCGCTGACCTGCTTTTTGTAGGTGAAGGTGACACTGACGGGAGTTGGGGTACCGTTGGCATCCACGGTTACCCGCACCTGCCGGTCGCTTGTCAGCGTATAGCCGGGCGCAAAGCCGTCGTTGGCTGTAACGGTGGTGGTGCCCACCTGGCAGGAGACTGTATCGCTGTGCAGTCTATTCCCCTGTGTGTCCACATAGTACACGGGCACAGACACCGTGATGGCAGTGGTTTCGTAGGTAAAGGTGACAGAACTGGGGGTGGCTGTGCCATTGGGGGAAATGCTGACGTATTGGGTGCGGGCGCTGCGCAGGGTATATCCCTTGGGAACGGCCGCATCGTTGGCTGTAATGGGGAAGGTGCCGACACCAAAGCTCTTGGTTTCGCTGCCGATCAGCGCACCCTGAGTGTTGCGGTACAGCACGGGCACCACTACGCTGACAGGGGAGGCGCTGTACACATAGGTCAGCGCACTGGGTGTGGCGATGCCCTGGTCGGAAACAGATACCGTCAACTGGCGCGCCGTCATGAGGGTATAGCCGGCAGGAACACGGCTGTCATTTGCCGATACGGTCAAAGACTGACCGTAGCGCACCGACACGTAATCGGTATACAGCAGCTCGTTGAGGTTGGAACGGTAGTAAATGGGCACATTGACACTCCCGCTGGGCTGACCGGGCTGATAGGTATAGGAAACCGTGCTGGGGTTTGCCTTGCCATTTGCCCCCACGACGACGGTCACCGTCTGCTGGCTGCGCAGGATGTAGCCTGCCGGCACCTTGGCGGCATTGGGGTTGATATAGTTGGTGCCCTGGCCGATGACCAGCGTATCCGTGTTGATCAACTCGCCAGTTGTGCTGTAATAGTATACCGGCAGGTTGGCTGTGACCGGCCTGGGGCTGGGCGTGATGTCCACAGGCGCATACACCACATCGCGGGAATAGAAGAGCTTGTTCAGCGTGTTGGTGCCCGCGATGCCATCCACCTTCAGCTTGTTGTAATTCTGAAAGCGTTCCACCGCCCGCTTGGTCTGCTGTCCGAAAATACCATCGGCTTTTCCGGACAGGTAACCCAGCTCTTTCAAGCGCACCTGCATGACACGCACATTCTCCCCTCGGTCGCCTACAGACAGATTGGGAACGCGGGTGACCGCCGCAGTGGGAACCACCGTAGGTACTGCGGTGGGCACAGGGCTGGGGGTGACCCACACCGTGGCCACGGGGGCGGGGGTATATGTTAGATAGTTGCTGGGGATGGGCGTCAACGCCGGGCTGTTTCCCGCGGCTGTTGACACCAACAGGGACATATAAACCAGAAGGGTTCTCAGCAGATCCATCTCATTTCACTCCTTTGGGGCAAATGCCTGCATCCATAGAACGAGGAAAACACCACGATGTATGCAGCGGTAGAAAAAAACGGGCGTTCAGGGAATATCAATGAACTTCTTGAACTCCGGCAGG
>JAAZBR010000322.1 GCA_012513735.1 Clostridiales bacterium
AAATACGGGCCGCCAACAGGGAGTTGCGCGGTGTAGACCGCGTGACCGATGTGCTGAGCTTTCCAACCGTGCAATACAGCCCTGGCAGCACAGCAGGCAGCAGCACAAAGCTGCTGCAACTGGAATGGAATGCGGAGGAATGCGCCTGTTTTCTGGGCGATATTATGATCTCTGTTCCTCAGGCACGGCGCCAGGCGCTGGAATATGGACATATGGAAGCCCGGGAAATTGCCTATTTGCTTGCCCACGGGCTGTTTCACTTGATGGGCTATGACCACGAAAAAGATTGGGAAAGGACTGCTATGCGACACAAGGAAGAACAAAGCCTGCAGGCTGTAGGAATGGCGCGAATCACTGATGAGGAGCTGCTGCAGCGTGCCCGGGACACTATGAAACATGCCTATGTGCCCTATTCGCACTATCGGGTGGGCGCCAGCCTACTGGCCGCAGATGGACGTGTATTCGATGGATGCAATGTGGAAAACGCCAGCTACGGTCTCACCAACTGCGCCGAGCGTACCGCGCTGTTCAAGGCTGTCAGCGAGGGGGCGACCCAGTTCACCACCCTGACCATTGCGGCAGAGGGATTTCCCCCTTGGCCATGTGGCGCCTGCAGACAGGTGCTCAGCGAGTTCTGCGCCAATCTGCGGGTACTGGTTACCCACGATGGCAAAGTGGAGCAATCCACCCTGCAGGAACTTCTCCCCCACAGCTTCTCGCCTGCAAGCGGTGTACAAACTGTATTGAAAGGCACCCGGAATGACTGAGCAGAAAACAGCGTTCAAAAGCGGATTTGTCGCGCTGATTGGCAGGCCCAATGTAGGCAAATCAACCTTGCTAAACCATCTGGTGGGCGACAAGGTGTCCATCGTATCCCCTAAACCCCAGACAACGCGCAACAAAATCTTGGGCATTTTGACAGATGATGAAAGCCAAATCGTGTTTGTAGACACCCCCGGTCTGCACAAGCCCCGCACACGGCTGGGCGAATATATGGAGCGCACTGCCCAGGAGGCGACTAAGGCCATCGATCTCATCTGCATGCTGGTGGATGCCACAAAGGTCCAGCCTGCAGATCACGAAATCGCCCGAGCACTTATCAAAGATCAGGCGCCGCGATTCTTGTTGATCAATAAATTGGATCTGGTGCATCCCCAGCAGATACTGCCTGTGATTGCCTCCTTCTCGGAGGACGGCTTTGAGGAGATTCTGCCCATCAGCGCCCGCACGGGGGAGGGCTGTGATCGTCTGCTGCAGTTCATCCGGCAGCGACTGCCCCAGGGGCCGCTCTACTACCCCAAGGACATGTGGACAGACCAGACAGAGCGCCAAATGGCCAGCGAAATCATCCGGGAGAAGGCGCTGCTTAATCTGCGGGAGGAGATTCCCCACGGCATTGGGGTGGAAATCCTGTCCTTCAAAACGATTGAACGCGCCGGAGGCGATGACTTAACCGAAATCCACGCCACGGTATACTGCGACCGGGAAGGGCACAAGCGGATCATCATCGGCCAGCGCGGGCAGATGCTGCAGGCAATCGGATCCCAGGCACGGCAGAGCCTGGAGCTGCTGCTGGGCACCCAGGTCAACCTGCAGCTTTGGATCAAGGTGCGGCCAAACTGGCGCGACAACATGAACGACCTGCGTACGCTGGGGTACACAGATGATTGAGGGAGTATCCATGAAGCGCCGGATTGTGCTGATCGTGCTGGCTGTCTGTCTGGCTGCTGGCGGCGCTCTTTATTGGGCAACAAGGGCTGAGCCCCGGTATGAAAAGTATTCTACCACCTTTTTTTCCTTTGATACGGTGATCTCCATCATCGGGTATGCCCCCGACCTCAATACCTTTGAGAATGTCACTAAAAAGGCAGAAGAGCGCTTCATGGAGCTGCATTGCCTGTATGACAAGTACAACGCCTATGAAGGTGTCGTGAACCTGTACACCGTCAACACCATGGCCGCGTCCCGGCCGGTGAAGGTGCCGGATGATCTGTATGACTTGATTAAGTACAGCCATGATATGGTACCTGTCACCAAAGACACCGTCAACATCGCCCTGGGCCCGGTGCTGCTGCTGTGGCACGATGCCAGAGAAGCCGCCATTGCGAATCCGGCTGCCGCGTACTTGCCCGGCATACAGGAGCTGCAGGCTGCGGACCAGCATACAGACCTTGGCAAGCTGGTGCTGAATGACGCGCAGAAAACCGTGTTCTTTGAGGACCCGGCCATGCAACTGGATGTTGGTGCTGTGGCCAAGGGCTATGCGGCGGAGGTTGTGGCGCAGGAGATGCTGAAAGGCCCTATGCCGTCCTTCATCATCAACGCAGGAGGCAACGTGCGCACCGGGCATCCCCCGCGGGATGGACGTCCCAACTGGGGTGTTGCCGTGCAGGATCCCGATGGCTATGTGTCAGGGGATGGTGTCAGCGATGTACTGGATATTCTGTTCCTCCACGATACCTCCGTGGTAACCAGCGGCGACTATCAGCGCTACTTTGAATACCAGGGAAAACGGTATCATCACATCATTTCCCCCGTCACCCTGATGCCTACCGACTTTTTCCGTTCGGTCAGCATTGTGACGGAGAGCTCTGCCTATGCCGATCTACTGTCCACCTGCCTGTTCCTGATGCCCTATGAGGAAGGGCGCGTTTTTGTAGAATCACTGGAGGGCGTGGAAGCCCTATGGATCCTGAACGACCGCAGCATCCGGATGACGGATGGCCTGAAGGATAAGGCCAGCTCCCAGGGTGCCAGCAACCCCAACCCGAATCAGTAGCCTTAAATATGCAGCGCGATCAGGGGCACCTGCATCTCCTGAATGGTCAAGCCTCCATGCATGCCGATGATGTGGCACCTATCACGCGAAGGATACAATGCACCGGTCCCCAAGGCAATCGCAAAGAAATCGCCCACGAATGCCTCAATGCCCGGCCTGAAAGCCTGGGAGGGAGTGCCTAACAGCCCGCCAGTCAACAACTGTCGGGCTGTCAGCAGCCTGTAGCGATCCCCAAAGGCCTCCATGAACGCCTCTTGAAAAAAGGGGCGTTCATGCGTGTGCACATACAGCGCAGCGGCGCGGGCCTCCACCACGGGCGGACGCAGGAGCATGCGGCCAAGCGCAGGGTGTTCGTCCAGATAATCGGGGACTGCATCAATCAGCCCATGGTCAGCAGTAATCAGAAGCAGCGTGTCCCGCGGCAACTCCTCAGCCAACTGACTGATCACCTCTTCAATTGC
>JAAZBR010000323.1 GCA_012513735.1 Clostridiales bacterium
GATGAGCCAGGCCATGCGCAAGCTGGCCGGCGTGGTCAGCAAGACCAACTCCATTGCACTGTTCATCAACCAGCTTCGTGAGAAGGTGGGCGTGTTCTACGGCAACCCGGAAACAACCCCCGGCGGCCGGGCCCTCAAGTTCTACGCCTCGGTGCGGTTGGACGTGCGCCGCGGTGAGCAGCTGAAGGTAGGCAGCGAGGTCATCGGCAACCGCACCAAGGTGAAGGTGGTCAAAAACAAGGTGGCGCCTCCCTTCCGTGTGGCGGAGTTTGACCTGCTCTACGGCCAGGGCATCAGCAGGGAGAGCACGCTGCTGGACATGGCTGTGCAGCGGGATCTCATCCTGAAAACCGGCGCCTGGTTCAGCTATAAGGATATCCGCATCGGCCAGGGACGGGACAATGCCCGGTTGTATCTGGTCAACAACCCGGAGGTGGCCCGGGAGATCGAGGATACTATCCGCGCCGAGTTTGCTACGGTCAGCGCTCCCACCGAGGGGGAGGACACCCAGGACCCGGTGGACGACTAATAGTGCCAGTTGTAAAATCTGCCGCGCAGAGCATTCTGCGCGGCTTTGCTGTGTTATCCTGTTATCAGCGATCTGTTGCAGATTATGTGTTCATTGCCCGTCAATTTGAAGAATGCGTAACAAGGACGGCGCAGGAACGACAAGGGCTGGTAAGCGTTCCGACGAATATGTGTCATAATTCACAGATTTCTTTACAACGCGACACAGCCGGTTTACTATCATAAGCACCCATAGAAGAAATGGAGGGATCATGATGAAAAAGAACAGCCTGCGCATGCTGACCGCCGTGGTCTGCCTGCTGCTGTGCCTGATGCCCCTGGCGGAAGCGGCCTATGGTACCCTGCGCCGCGGCAGCTCGGGCGACCTGGTGCTGCTGATGCAGATCAAGATGAACGAGCTGGGCTACGGCCTGGTAGAGGATGGTAAGTACGGCGCCATGACGGCCACCCGGGTGCGCGAGTTCCAGATCATTAACGGTCTGCGGGTGGATGGCGTGGCGGGGGAGGAAACCCTGGCCAAGCTGTACAGCGGCAACGCCAAGCGCTATGAGCTGATTACCCAGGTGGGGGGCCAGGTGGGCAGCAATACCACCGCCAAGGTGGCCACCAAGAACAACCGCACCCTGTACCTGCGCAGTTCCATGAGCGCCAAGAACAAGGACAATGTCATCGGCCTGATGCCCATGGGCGCCACGGTAGAGGTGATCGGCAGGTTTGGCGGCTGGACCCGGGTACGCTACCAGGGCCGGGTGGGCTATGCCATGACCAGCTACCTGGACATTGCGGGGGACAAGCAGCCGCCCGTGACCCCCGGCGACCCCACCAAGGCCATCGTGAACACGCTGCCCGGCCGGGTGCTCAACCTGCGCAACAGCGCCAACGCCCTCAGCGACAGCAACATCATCGGCTACATCCCGTCCGGCCGTGTGATCACGCTGCATGACAAGGACGTGAACTGGTGCAAGGTCAGCTACAACGGCATGACCGGGTACGTGATGACAGGATATCTGAAGTTCCCGTGATATAAAGCGCATATAACACAAGAAAGAGGACATCCGCCGGATGCCCTCTTTCTTCGTTTATCTTCCTTTAGCCGTTGACGCTGGATTTGGTATACCCATTGTCCCGCAGGTAGGATTCCAGGGCGCCGGCGGCCAGCAGCACAGTCTTCAGACAGCGTTGGTCGGTATTGGCGTACTTTTCCTTCACGACATCGCACCGCTCGCTGCCCAGGATGGCGGAGAAGGCTTCCACCCAGCCGGCACAGGCCTCCTTGAAGCCTTCTGTGGTATGGGCGCGCCGGTTCACCAGCAGGGCACCCAGGACCGCCACGCCGCCCGCCAGCGCGCCGCAGGTGCTGCCGCAGCCCATGCCGCCGCCAAAGCCGCTGACCAGCCTGATATCCTTAGGGGACAGGCCCAGATGGTACTCTGCATTGGCGGCCAGCAGAATAGATTCGGCACAGTTGAAGTCGCCCTCCAGATACAGGGCTGTGATGCGGTTTCTCAGCACAATGTTTCCTGCCTTTCATGGGTAAGGATGATTAGTTTTTTGCAACGGCTGTCAATACATAGCCTATGGGCGCCACGATAGCAGACAGAATCAACACCTGTCAAGCACGGGCAAACCATTGCATAGGCCTGCCAGCTATAAGGAAAGGATTGCCTGGAGTTATCCACAGCTTGTCACTTGATGTCACCCATGCACACTCTCTACCCTGCCTGCTGAAAGGAGGTGTGTCATGGATACACCAAAGGTGCCACGGCCCGTGCGCAAAAGGCGCAGGGCGGTGGAGGTGGACCGGCTGCGGGAGCTGGCCCTGCAGCAGATGCTGGACCGGCTGGAGCAGGGGGAGCTGAGCGTGGCGGAGCTGCTGAAGGTGATTGCCCTGGAGGCTCCCCCGCAGACAGAGAAAAAACGGCCTGACGGCGACTGGGTGCTGCAATTGCTGGAGGATCCCCCCGATGAAGGGCAGTAAGCACGTCGGGCCGGAACGCAGGGAGAGGGACATGGAATGCGCGGAGGAGGGGTCTGCCGCCCCCGGCACGCCCCGCCGCATCCTGGTGCCTGCCCGGGCCATCAACCCCTGCTATCGCCCCTACCTCACCGCACCCCAGCGGGTGCAGATTTTCTTTGGTGGCGCGGGATCGGGCAAAAGTGTCTTTCTGGCCCAGCGCTGTGTGCTGGATGC
>JAAZBR010000324.1 GCA_012513735.1 Clostridiales bacterium
CAGACAGGCGTTGCCCTAATCGCCACAAAATCACTGCCCTAGTGAAAAGGAGACATCATGCCCCTGCCCCCTATTCTAATGCGCCCGGCTTTTCGATCTGGCGAGGCTACCCCGTGGGGTGGCACTCGCCTGCGGGAACTGTTTAACAAGGACACACCGGATGCCCGCACAGGCGAGAGCCTGGAAGTTAGCACAGTAGCAAACCTCAACAGCCTGGACAGCGAGGGTACTCCCCTTAGCCGCCTGGTAGAGCGGTATGGCAAGGCGCTGGTTGGCACCGATGTGAAGGGTGATTTCCCCCTGCTGCTGAAGCTGTTGGATGCCCGTGAAGATCTGAGTGTCCAGGTGCATCCCGATGATGCCTATGCCCAGGCAAACGAGCGCAAGCTTGGAAAATCAGAGGCCTGGATCATCCTCAGCGCTGTCCCTGACGCGCATATTGTATGTGGATTCCGCGAGGACGTCACCATGCATGAGTTGCGCCAGGTCAACTTCGAGGGTCCTGCGGTGGAGAGTCTGCTGCGCCGTGTTCCAGTCGCAGCCGGAGACGTGATTTATCTTGCCCCTGGCACGGTACATGCCATTGGGGCTGGCATTGTGCTATACGAAATTCAGCAATCCAGCGACCTCACCTATCGATTCTACGATTGGGATCGCAGGGATCAGCATGGCAACAAGCGCAAGTTGCACTTGGAAAAGGCGATGGCTGTCGTAGATCCGACGCTTCGCCCTGACAAGTCAGTGCCTAAGAAGCTGTCCTTGCCAGGAGGCCGCGGTAACGCGGTGCTGCTGGTGGATGCCCCTCACTTCATCACGGTGAAGTATACACATTGTAATCATGCCGTGATTCCAGCTGACCGGCGGCGATTCGCCATGCTTACCGCATTGGAGCCGGGCGTGCTGCACTACCTGGATCGACAGTTGGAATTAGTTGCCGGTTCCACCGCCTTGCTGCCGGCCAATGGTGAAGAACTGCTATTTACAGGCAATAGCGCGCTGCTGAGTGCACCCAACATGGCCGATTAGTTGAAAACAACACACAGAAAGGGCCCGTCTCGCCAATATGGAGACGGACCCTTGTTTGTTGATTTGCTTTACTCTGCGGGTACTTCAAAGGAGGGGATCACACCGCCGGCAAAGTCCGGGTTGTTCAGGATGAAATCCTTAATCTTCTGGGTCTGCACCACAGATCGGAGCGCTTCCACAAAGGGAGCCTTTTCGTCAGCCGCGCGAACCACGATGTAGTTGGTGTAGGTTTTGGCAGCCTCACCGTCAGCGGGCTCAATGAACAGAGCATCCTTCTGCGGGTTGAGGCCGTTGAGCAAGGCGTTGTTGCCATTGATAACAGCAAAAGCCACATCAGGTCGTGCAGCAGGAATCAGGGCAGCATCCAGCTCTTCAAACTTCAGATTCATGGGGTTTTCGGCAATTTCCTTCACTGTGACGGGAGTGCTGGGACCGGAGCCTTCGGGCAGCTTGATCAGGCCGGCATCTTGCAGCAGCAGAAGGGCACGGGTGCCGTTGGTGGCATCATTGGGCACAGCGATTTTGTCGCCCTCCGCAATGGCATCCAAGGAGGTCTTGGTACCGGCATACAGGCCCAATGGCTCGTAGTGCACAGGGATCACGGCGACCAACTGCTTGTCGGCGGAAACCGAGGCATTGTAATCGCTCAGGTAGGGCAGGTGCTGGAAGTAATTGGCCTGCAGGTCTCCATCACTGGTGGAAGGGTTGAGCAGCACCCACTCCACAAAATCTTTTACCTCCAACTCGTAGCCAAGGGCCTTCATGTCATCCACCAGTTGGTTGAGAATCACAACATGGGGGGTCGAGGTGCCGCCGATCACCAGTTTCTCAGCGAACGCGCTGACGGCAGTCAGGATCAGAACCAGGGTCAGTACCAGTGCAAGTAGCTTTTTCATGGGAAACTCCTTTCTAAATGAAGCGTTTAACGCTTCCGGTGGTCAATTCGGTTGGTGGCACGCTTACCAACAAGGGTGATGATCTGTACCAAGATGACCAGGGTAATAGACGCGCTGTACATGATATCCATCTTGCGCCTGTACAGGCCGTCCGTAATGGCCATAGCCCCCAGTCCTCCGCCCGCAGCTGCGGACGACATGGCACTGTACCCCAGAACCGTCACCGTAACAATGGCAGCGCCATTCAACAGGGAGGGCATCGCCTCGGGAATCATCACTTTGGCGATCAATTGCCAGGTGGTGGATCCCATGGACTGAGCGGCCTCGATCACACCAGTGTCCACTTCGCTCAGGGAGCCTTCGATCATGCGGGCAACATAAGGGAATGCACTGATCACCAGCGGGAAGATGAAGGGGACTGTTCCGATGGCAGAACCCATGGCAACACGGGTAATCGGGAAAAGCAATGCCACCAAGATGATGAAGGGGATGGACCGGAGAAAGTTGATCACCGTCCCCAGAATGGTGTTCAGACGCGGCATGGGCTTGATGCCCTGTGGCTGGCCAATCACCAGCAGTACCCCCAGCGGCATGCCAATGAGATAGCTTATGATGGTCGCGGGTAACGTCATCAGCAGGGTTTCCAATGTCCCCTGCCACAGGAGGGCGCCAATCTGCTCTATGCTCATTGATTATTCACCTCCTTCACAGTCAGCCCCTGGTCTTCCAGATAGTTGACCAAAGTAGTCAGCGCCAGGGGATCCGATGGCTTCTCGATAATCATCTGGCCGTAGGTTCGGCCGCCCAGATGCTTCATATTGGCAGAGAATATGTTCACCATGATCCCGTAATCCTTGATCAGCGTCGCAATAACCGGCTTATCGACAGATGCACCGTCAAATACGATGCGCAGCGTAGGCAGATCCGGATCTTCCTCCGATTCTTGGGGCAAAATACCAAACAGCCTGCGCCCGGCTTCCGATTGGGTGTGGATGAACACATCATCCACAGTACCTTCCTC
>JAAZBR010000325.1 GCA_012513735.1 Clostridiales bacterium
AATCAAACGCCGCTGCGACCAATGTACCATGTTTGTTCGCGGTATTCAAGGGTGAGAAATAATCCCTGCAGCGTCAGTCCAGCATGGTAATGCCTGTCAGCCTGCAGAAGTCCCGCACGCTTTCGCGGTAATCGCCGTAGCACAGGATCACATGCTGGTTGGATACCTTCTGGGCAAATTCCTCCACCGTGCAGTCCTTGGGGAAGACCTGAAGGCTGGGCAACTGCGGCGCAGGGGGCGCCCAACCGTATTCCTCCCAGGCAGGCGCCTCTTTGGCATCGGCCAGGTAGGTGTGCATGTAGTACTGCCCGTCCAGATAGAACAAGCGCATGCAGGTAACCAAGCCGGTTTTGGGCTTGGACACATTGAGCAGGCTGGCGTTCAGCAGCCCAAATGCCGTGGGCCGCACCCGCACAGGCCCCTGGGTGATGGCCAGCGGGATATAATCGGGCATACCGATCAGCATGCTATCGTCGAAAAACTCATAATACTCCATATAGGGCACATGCTGCCCGGTCAGTTCGGCAGCGATGGCCTGGGTGGCCAGGCCCATGATATCGTTCTCGGGGATGCTGTACACACCGTAGTAATGCTCCAACAGCATGAACACCATGGCCGGAGGGAAGCCACACAGCTTCTTCATGCCGTCCACATCCACCAGGGAGATACCCCGGTATCCCCGCTCCTTGATCTTCTTGCCGATGGCCAGGGCATACTTCACTCCGGTTTCAATCAGGGCATCCTCACAGGGCTCCTCAAACTCCCAATGCTTGCGCACATAGTCCACACCCTCCTGAATAGCCGATGCCTCCAGGGTGTCCAGGTTCTGCACCATCTCCAGCATTTCAAAGGGTTCCACCTCGATGCCAAGCTGGCCGCGCATGCTGTTCCCCTCAAACTGGGTGCCGTACAGCAGCATATCCCGGTAGCCCATGGTGCACAGGCGGGTGGTACGCAGCGCACGTGCCGCGCAGGCTGCCTGCACAAAGGCTTTGATTTTGTCCAGGGGCGCCGGCTTGCCGATGATGCTGTACACATATTTGAACCGGTAGTGCAACGCCTCAAAGGTAGGCCGGATGGCCGTGGTGCCCGCCTGGCAGGCGGTGGTGACGATCTTGCCGTTTTCGCGCCACCCGCAAAGCCCCCACAGCAGCATGGGGATATGCCGGAAATGGTCGGTCACCCGAACAACCGCATGGGTGGGCACCCAGCCGGCAACACACACAATCAGGCAAGAGAAATCCTCCGCCGCCAGCTTGGCCACCGCAGCGTCCGCTGTCTCATACTTCACATCATCAATCACCAGCCCGGCATCCACCACCGTAACATCCAGCCCGGCCTTCAGATCTGCCAGCGCCTGATCCCGCAGCAGTTCAAGCCGTTCGTAGGGGGTGTTGACCTCTCCAAAACATACAAATCCAATTTTCTTCACTTCTTTTCATCCCTTCTCTCACTATTTTTACTGCCGTTGACTAAGCAGCCTGTATCTCATTGGGAAATACTTAATAGCCCGGTGGCGCCTGCATCGCCGCAGGAGCTCAAAACATCTCGTCAATCATGTGGATATAGGTTTCCACCAGTTGATCCGCACCATCAGCATCTATGTTGGTAGAGGCCGGCTTGGAGGAATAGCTGCCGCCCTTAATGGCCGCCCAGGTAGGCACGTAGCCGCCTACTCCATTGGTCAGTTGCACATTGATCACCTGGGGCGCCTTGCAGCGGGCGCGGATGCGCTGGCCGTATTCCACAAACAGCTCAAAGGGGTTTGTGATGATCACAGCGTTGCCCACTCTGGTCAGGTTGCCTTGGAAAGAATAGGTGGTGGTTTCCTGCTGCAGTTCCCACCGCTGCACAACACCCATGTCGTTGAACATGGATACTTGGTCCGAGCTGTTCATGCGATTCTCGGGCGAAAACCTGGCTTTGAACGTTTCAATGGTGGCGTGGCTCTGCCGGTAATCCTCCTCCGTCACCAGGCGCAGGGGCAGCGCCATGGAGAAGCTTTTGTGCCGCAGGTCGGGACGCGTCTGGATGCGGTTGCGCGCCTTGCGCAGGCCCCTGGCAACCGCTTCGGCAATGCGTTCGCCAATGTCCATGGCCTCTTCCGCCATGTCAAAATTGCGGAACACTTCACCCGCCTGAGCGTTCCATTCGCGCAGGGCCTCCACATTGGTTTTGCTCAGGCGCACCAGATCCAGGGGATTCTGATCACCGGCGGCGCCGCAGAGGGATAGGATGTGCACATTGCTGCCCACCCGGCTGCGGATGCTGTCCCGTGCATACTTCCAATAATCGGCTGAAATGAAATAGTGCAGCTCGAACACCTGGGAGGGGCTGGGCACATCCACCAGCACACCGGTCAGGTTGCGCTCCATGTCAAAGGTGTACACCATGTCAATGGCATGATCCGACCCGCCTTCAAAGCGCAGGAAGTTGCTATCCGCGCAGGAGCCGTACATCCGGGATTCCTCCCGGCCCTCGCCCATGTCATAGACGGGACGGCGGTTGAAACCAATGGCCGCATAATCCTGTGCACTGGCAATCCCTCCGGGCGCCCGGTTGCGCCAGGCATCCTTCACCATGGGGATCAGGCGGGACAAAAAGAATTCGGTTGCCTCCTCCCCGTCCAGCAGATCATCAGGCACTTCCAGGGGCTCACAGATATCCTCTCCCAGAAATTTATTCAAATTGCTGCGCCGGGCGTTCCCTATGAACCTGCTGGAGTTATGCGTATGCGTGGCCGAAATGGATACATGGTCACCCTTGATCCCCTCAAAGCCATCCAGCGCGCTGCGGATGCGGACAGCCAATCCCTCCATGATGCCCACCATGTCGCAGGAAATCATGATGGCGTGGGTATCCCCATTATCCAACACCAGGGCAGTGGCCGAAATCGGATCATGTACATAGCGAGAAACGCGGCTGTAAAGCTGCCCGCTCAGCATCACCGGCCTGTCCGGCGTAATATCACAGGTTCCCCAGCCGATGCGGATTGGTTTGTTTTCCTTCATTGTCTTTCTCTCTCTCCTGTATTGTATTTCTGTATGCCATGATTGGCAAAAAGGATCACCGATCAAACAGCCGGTCGATAGCCATCAGGGTCTCCTCCACCAGGGCATCGCCACCCTCCGGTCCCAGAATGGAGGTAGCCGGCTTGGCTGAATAGCTGCCGCCGGACACCGCCGCCCGGGTGGGCAGATATACACCGGCATCGTCGCATAGCTGCACCAACAAGGTGTGGGCCGCTCTGCTTCGGGCGCGCATGCGGATACCATACTCAGCAAACAGCTCAAAGGGATTGGTGGCCAGAACGGCATTGCCCAGCCGGATCACATGCACGTCAAAAGCATAGTCGGGGTTATGGTTCTGGCGCTCCCAGCGCAGCACCACCCCCATGGGCTCGTAGACCTGTAGGTAGTCCTCCATCGTCATAGGCTGGCCAGCCGGCAGCCGGGCGCGCGCATC